>NZ_JBQISV010000026.1:0-24916 GCF_056800975.1 Acutalibacter sp. | reverse complement strand
GCCCCTTCTGGGTAAAAAGACGGCGTTTCCGATTTTTCAAACAAGCCCTAAGAGGGCGGGCGGAAGCGGCCCTGACTTAGGCAGTACCGCACAAAGACCAGCCCTTGCACAGGATTTGCTTGCGATTTTTCCGTTATAGCGCATCGCTTTCTCTTGCCCAAGGCCGGAAATGGTCTGGTTGGCGGGAGTGTCCAAGGAAAGAGTGGCTGGCCTCCGGCGGCTTAGGGGCTTTTCACTTAAGAAGCCTGCCGCTGTTGAAAAGGGGGAACGAAGCTTTTCTGACCGCTCACGAAGCCCTTCGTTTGGGGCGCGCCTTGGTTGGCTGCGCTCTGTATAAATTTGACGGTCAAATGGACTGCGCAATCCGCACACAAGCCTTGTGGGGCGTTGCCTGAAAAATTCCCATAAAATTCCAAGGAGGTTTTTATCGTGAAATTCCGCAATCCCATCATCCCCGGCTTTTACCCTGACCCCAGCGTCTGCCGGGTGGGCTCTGACTTCTACCTGGTCAACAGCTCTTTTGAGTTCTTCCCCGGCGTCCCCCTCTACCACAGCAAGGACCTGGTCAACTGGACCCAGATGGGCCATGTGCTCACCCGAAAGAGCCAGCTCCCCCTGACCGGAGCCCGGACCTCCGGGGGGATTTTCGCCCCTACCATTCGGGAGCACAACGGCCGCTTCTACATGATCACCACCAATATGAGCCAGCAGAACGCCCAGGGCTTTCCCATGCAGAACTTTATTGTACACACCGACGATATCAACGGGGAGTGGAGCGAGCAGGCCCCCCTGGACCAGCTGGGCATTGACCCCTCCCTGTTCTGGGACGATGACGGCAGGTGCTATTATGTGGGCACCCACTTTGGGGAGGACGGCCAGGGCATTGGCCAGTTTGAGCTGAACCCGGACACCGGGGAACGGCTGTCGGAGACAAAAATCATCTGGAAGGGCACAGGGGGGAAATGTCCCGAGGGGCCCCATATGTATAAGATTCATGGCCGGTACTACCTGATGATTGCCGAGGGCGGCACCGAGTATGGCCACATGGAGACCATTGCCCGGGCAGACCATGTGTGGGGGCCCTTTGAGAGCTGCCCCCACAACCCCATTCTCACCCACCGCAACTCCATGCCCGGGTTTGAGAAAATGAGCGACCCGGAGTATGTGGAGTTTCAGGGCACAGGCCACGCCGACCTGGTGGACGACGAAAACGGCAACTGGTGGCTGGTGTTCCACGGGGTGCGGCCTACCAAGAGTCAGCTGCACCACATTGGCCGGGAGACCATGCTGGCCCCGGTGACCTGGGAGGACGGCTGGCCGGTGGTCAACGGCGGGCAGCTTATTGAGGCGGTGATGGACACGGTGGACAGCCCTCAGGTTCAGCTGGACGCCAATGGCTTTGCCCGGCAGAACGACTATGCCGTTGACGCGGACTTCACCCGGATGACCGCTCTGCCTGTGGACTGGGCCCACCTGCGCAACCCTGTGCCGGGCCATTACCGGTTTGACGGGGGGCTGGTGCTTACTGCCGGGGAGGACAGCCTGGACGGCCTGGGAGAGCCTGCCTTTACGGGAATCCGCCAGCGGCAGTTTGCCCTGACGGCAGAGGCTCTGCTGGACTTTGACCCCCGGAGCGAAAGGGCTCAGGCAGGGCTTACGGTGTTTCACACCAACGAGCACCACTATGACCTGATTGTCACCAGAGGGGAAAAAGGGCGGCAGGCCTTCCTCCGCAAGCGGGTCTGCGACATGGTTACTGAGACCGCCCCTGTGGACTTGGAGGACGGGCCTGTCACCCTGGGCGTGGCGTCGGAAAAGGCGGGCTATACCTTCTTTGCCAACGGCCGGGAGATTGGCCGGGGGGTGAGCCAGCTGCTCTCTACCGAGGTGATGGCCGGCACCTTTACCGGGTGCTTCCTGGGGGTGTTCTGCCAGGGGGAGGCCGGGGCCGAGGCCCGGTTCCTCCACTTTTGCTGCGGACGGTAAGTCTGTGAACCAAAGACATGGGATAACGGAGAAAACAGGAGGACTATGGATAAGCTGATTGAAATTCTCGCAGGGGAGCTGAAACTGCGCCCCGAGCATGTGCAGGCTGTGGTCAGCCTGCTGGACGAGGGCAACACCGTGCCCTTTATCGCCCGCTACCGCAAGGAGCAGCACGGCACCATGGACGACCAGACCATTCGCACCCTGGCGGAGCGGATGCAGTACCTGCGGGGCCTGCAGCAGCGCCGGGAAGAGGTGAAGTCCGCCATTGAGGCCCAGGAGAAGCTCACCCCGGAGCTGGCCGCCGCCATTGACGCTGCCGCCACCCTGGCCGAGGTGGAGGACCTTTACCGCCCCTACCGGCCCAAACGCCGCACCCGGGCCAGCATTGCCCGGGAGAAGGGCCTGGAACCGCTGGCTCAGATGCTGCTCACCGGGGCAGATGAGAAGGGCAGGCGGCTGTCCCTCCCTGAGCTGGAAGCCGCCGCCAGAGCCTTTGCGGACCCGGAGAAGGGAGTGGAGTCCCCGGAAGATGCTTTGCAGGGGGCCAAGGATATTCTGGCGGAGGACTTTTCGGACGACGCGGACACCCGCAAGCAGCTGCGGGGGGAAATTCAGCGGCGGGGCGGACTGCGCTCTGCCGCCAACACAGAGGAGGACACCGTCTACCGGCTGTATTATGATTTTCAGGAGCCCTTGAAAAGGCTGCAGAGCCACCAGATTCTCGCCATGGACCGGGGAGAGCGGGAGGGGGTTTTGAAGGTCTCGGTGCTGCCCGGGGAGTTTGGCCCTGCCCAGGTGATTCTTCGGGACTTTCGCCGGAACCACCCCTTTCTGGAGCTTTTGGAGGAGGTGGCCGGGGACGCCTGGGACCGGCTGATCTTCCCCTCGCTGGAGAGGGAGCTGCGCCGGGAGCTTACAGATCAGGCGGCGGAGCAGGCTATTCACACCTTTGCCCTGAACCTGCGGCCCCTGCTGCTGCAGCCTCCGGTGAAGGGAAAGGTCACCCTGGGCTTTGACCCGGCCTACCGCACCGGCTGCAAGCTGGCGGTGGTGGACGGGAACTCCCGGGTGTTGGAGACCGGGGTCATCTACCCCACCAAGCCCCATAACAAGACAGAGGAGGCCAAGCGGGTGCTCCGCCGGCTGTGCGATGCCCATGGGGTGCAGTGTATTGCCATTGGCAACGGCACGGCCAGCCGGGAGTCGGAGCTGTTTGTCAGCGAGTTCATCAAGGAGTACGGGCATGGACTGTCCTACATGGTGGTCAGCGAGGCGGGGGCCTCGGTGTACTCCGCCTCCAAGCTGGGGGCGGAGGAGTTTCCGGAGTATGACGTGTCGTTGCGCTCGGCGGTGTCTATTGCCCGGCGGCTGCAGGACCCTTTGGCGGAGCTGGTGAAGATTGACCCCAAGGCCATTGGCGTGGGCCAGTATCAGCATGACATGCCCCAGGCCAGGCTCTCTGAGGCCTTGGACGGGGTGGTGGAGGACTGTGTCAACGGGGTGGGGGTGGACCTGAACACCGCCTCCCCCTCCCTGCTGCGGCGGGTGGCCGGGGTGAGCCCCACTGTGGCCAAAAACGTGGCCGCCTACCGGGAGGAGCACGGGGGATTTTCGACCCGGCGGGAGCTTTTGAAGGTGCCCAAGCTGGGGCCCAAGGCCTTTGAGCAGTGCGCGGGCTTTTTGCGGGTGCCGGAGAGCAAGCTGGTGCTGGACCACACTGCGGTGCATCCTGAGTCCTACAAGGCCGCTGAAAGGCTGCTGACGCTGTGCGGGTACACTCTGGCCGACGTGGGGAACCTGGGAGACCTGGACCCGCGGCTGAAGGCCTATGGCCCGGAGAAGGCCGCGGGGGAGTGCGGGGTGGGCCTGCCCACCCTGCGGGACATTGCCGCCGAGCTGCAAAAGCCCGGCCGGGACCCCCGGGACCAGCTGCCCCCGCCCCTGCTGCGCACAGATGTGATGGACATGAGCGACCTGAAGCCCGGCATGAAGCTGACCGGCACGGTGCGCAATGTGGTGGACTTTGGGGCCTTTGTGGACATTGGGGTGCACCAGGACGGGCTGGTGCATATCTCTCAGCTGGCGGACCGGTTTGTGCGGGACCCCAGCCAGGTGGTAAAGGTGGGAGATGTGGTGGATGTGACGGTGTTGGAGGTGGATGAGAAGAAGAAGCGTATCTCCCTCACCATGAAAAAAGAGAGCGGAATCTAACGGTTTATCATATCAGGAGGTAAGTATGTTATGAATGCTACAGGCTCTCCCCCTCTGGCGGCCCAGCGGCTGCTGCATATTCTCTTTTTTGGGGCCATGGCCCTGGCAGGCTGTTGGGTGCTGTTTGGCTCCGGGATCTATATGGCCGGGGTCTCTGTTCTGCTGTGCCTGATTTGCTGGCGGGTGAAAATCAGCCGTTTTGGCCTGGCCCTGTTCGCCGCTGCCCTGCTGGCCCGGGTGGCTGTTATTCTGGTTCTGCACCCGCCTGTCATATCTGATTTTGCGGTGATTTACAACGCCTCTCTGGCAGTTCGGGAGGGCAGCTATGACTGGCAGTACAGCTCATATTTTCAAACCTGGCCCGGTCAGGCGGGACAAGCGGTCTTTCAGGGGCTGCTGCTGAAGCTTTGGAACAGCCCCGCCTGCATCAAGCTGGTGAACTGTCTGGCCGGAGCGGGTACGGCTGTGCTGGTGTATCAGACCGCCCGCCGCTTTTTTGCCGAGGCCGCAGCCCGGGCCGCAGGGGCGTTGTACGCGTTTTCACTTCTGCCGCTGGCGATGTGCTCTGTGTTGTCCAATCACCCGGCTTCCACCTTCTTTACCTGTCTGGCGGTCTATCTCCTGGCCTCTACAGGGGCCCGTACCCCCCCCCCCCCCCCAAGAGTCACCCAGGCCTTCCTGGGGCTCTCAGGGGCCTTTACGGGCCTTTCTGCCGTATCTATGGGCAGGGTGCTGCGTAGCTCTGGCCAATGTCATCCGTCCTGACGGGCTGGTGATGCTGGTAGCGGTGGGGGCTTTCTGCCTGTTTGGCGCTGTGGCAAGACCCCTGCCCCAGCGGCTTGCCTTTTACGGGCTGGGCTTTGGGGTGTTTTTGGGGAGCTATCTGCTCGTTTTTTACGGCTGCTCTCTGGCGGTTTCTGTGTTGGGAATCCAACAGCAGGGGCTGGCCGGGGGTAACTTTATGCTGAAGCTGGTATACGGCTTCAGTCAGGAGCGCATGGGCCAGTACAGCGAACAGGCCAACCAGCTCATCCGTCAGCGGATGGAGCAGGGCATGACCCGGAAGGAGGCCCAGCTTGCGGTGCTAAGCCAGGAGCTGCGGGCAAGCCTTGGCAGCCTGGTGGCGCTGATGGAAGACAAGGAGCAAATTTTCTGGCTGGGGAACGCTATGACCCATCCCTTGGTCCACCTGCGGGAGAGCAGCCCTGTTTTGCACACGCTGGCTTTGCGTGGGGAGTCCTTCTGCTCTTTCTCGGCCTTTGTGCTGGGGATGCTGGGCTTTTTTTACAGCCGCCGCCCCGGGGCCGCAAGGCACGAGAGCCTGCTGCCCGCCTTTCTCGTCTTTGCCAGCTTCAGCGCCTATCTGTTTATTGAGGTACAGGCCAGGTACTCGTATGGTGTGCAGACAGCTTTGTACATACTATCCGCCGGAGGACTGGAAGCCGTCTCTCTGCTTTGGACGCAGCGGGGCAGTGGGAACCAGTCGTTACCGGCACACATTCCCCGTCTTTAAGAAAGGAGCAAACATGCCCGCTGGAAATGAAAAAACGGAACTTTTTGAACATATGCCCGTGCCCCGGGCTGTGATGACACTGGCCATTCCCACGGTGCTCAGCTCGCTGGTGATGGTGCTGTATCACCTGGCGGACACCTATTTTGTGGGTATGCTCAACGACCCGGTTCAGAACGCGGCTCTTACCCTGTCGGGGCCTATGCTGCTGGCCTTTAACGCGGTGAACAATCTCTTCGGCGTGGGCAGCTCCAGTATGATGAGCCGGGCCCTGGGGGTGAAGGACTACGACACGGTGTACCGCAGCTCGGCCTTTGGGTTCTATGGGTCGCTGCTGTTCGGGGTACTGTTCTCCCTGGGGTTCACCTGCTTTCGCCTGCCCCTGCTGAGCCTGCTGGGCACCGACCAGGCTACCCTGGGCGCTACCAGCGACTATCTGCTGTGGACTGTCACCTTTGGGGCGGCCCCGGCCATTCTTAATGTAGTGCTGGCCTACCTGGTGCGGTCGGAGGGGGCGGCGCTGCACGCCAGCATTGGCACCATGAGCGGGTGCTTTCTTAACATTATTCTGGACCCTGTTTTTATTCTGCCCTGGGGGCTGAACCTGGGGGCGGCAGGGGCCGGGCTTGCCACCTTTCTCTCTAACTGCGCGGCCTGCCTGTACTTTTTTGTGCTGCTGTTTGTGCGCCGGGGCAAGACCTTTGTGTGCGTTAACCCGGCCATGTTCGGGCTGCGCAGAGCCATTGTGCTGGGAATCTTCGGGGTGGGCATTCCGGCCTCCATTCAGAACCTGCTCAATGTCACCAGCCGCATGGTGCTGAACAATTTCACCGCCTCTTACGGCCCGGACGCTGTGGCGGCTATGGGCATTGCCAGCACCATCAGCTCGGTGTCCATGCAGATTGCCCTGGGGGGCTCTCAGGGCATGATGCCTTTGATTGGGTACAACTATGCCAGCGGCAACGCCCGGCGTATGAAGGAGAGCATTCTCTTTTTAGGGAAGGTGGCTCTGGGCTTTATGGCGGTGGCCACTGCCGCCATGTTCTTTGGGGCCCGGTGGTTTACCCTGCTCTTTATTCAGAATGGCTCGGTGGTGACCTGGGGCGCGGCGTTTTTGCAGGGGCTCTGTCTGGCCCAGCCCTTTTTGTGTGTGGACTTTATTGCTGTGGGGGTGTTCCAGTCCTGCGGCATGGGCAAAAGGGCTCTGCTGTTTGCGGTGCTGCGGAAGATTGTGCTGGAAATTCCCGCGCTGCTGGTGCTGGACAAGCTTTTTCCTCCCTATGGCCTGGCCTATGCCCAGCTGGCCTCTGAGCTGATTTTGTCTGCCGCGGCGGTGGTGATGCTGCTGCGCATTTTTCGGGGGCTGGAAAAGCAGAGCCCCCTGAAGGGAGGGGGCGGGGTTTGAGCTTTCCGGAAGAGGTGTATGCGCTGGTAAGGCAAATTCCGCCGGGAAGGCTGGCAACCTATGGTCAGCTGGCCTTTTTGTGCGGACGGCCCCGGGCGGCGCGGATTGTGGGGGCGGCTATGCTCCGGGCGCCGGAGGGGCTGCCCTGTCACCGGGTGATTTACCGGGACGGGAGCCTGTGCTGTGACCAGGCCTTTGGGGGCAAGGAGATTCAGCGGAGGATGCTGGAGGCGGAGGGGGTCCGTTTTTTGCCGGACGGCCGGGCGGACCTGCGCGCCCACGCCTGGGAAGGCCCCCAGCTGCCAGCCTGAAGCGCAGGCAAAAAGGCCAGAGCGAAGAAGAACAAGGGTGCGCGAATGAAAAGTTTCGTCGTCTCCGCTGTCGCGTCGGTCGGCTCGGGACGGTCGCTGTACATTGCCTGAGGCAAGTACCCGGCGACCCTCGCCCTTTACAAAGGTGGCAGAGGTTTGGGGACAGAGTCCCCAAGGTCTTGACCTTAAAACGGCGGCGCAGAAAGTAATAGCACGAGGCAGTGCTTTGCCTCCAAATCTCAGTTTGGAACGGGGGAAAGCTGCGCCGCCGTCGACTTGCCTTCGGCAAGTCGGAGCGCGGTCGACCGCAGGGAGACCAGCGGACTGCTCGCTGCCGGTAAAATAGAGCGAAAGGGCCCAGCGAGCGCAGACGCGGGTCTTGGCGGCTGCGGAAGGTTTGCGGAGCAAAAGCTTCCTCCCCTTGCGGAGCAAGGGGGCGAGCGTCCCTTTTTGAGAGCGGTAAATGCAGAAGAAAAAGCCTCCCCTTCCCGACCCGCGGGCAAAACCAGCGGGCCAGAAGGGGAGGCCTTTTCTTTAGAAATTCGCTTGCTTGGTCGTGGTCATGGAATACATTGCCGCTTGGCGGTTTTCCTGCCAGCGGTCACACCCGCATGGCGTTGAGCACTGCCAGCACCATTACGCCTACATCGGCAAAGACCGCCAGCCACATGCCTGTCAGCCCCAGAGCGCTGAGCACCAGAACCAGCGCCTTGACGCCCAGCGCGAAGACAATGTTCTCCCGTACAATCCCCAGGGTGCGCCGGGAGAGCTTCAACGCCGCCGCCAGCTTGGAGGGCTTGTCGTCCATGAGCACAATGTCCGCCGCCTCAATGGCCGCGTCAGAGCCCAGCCCGCCCATGGCAATGCCCACGTCTGCCCGGGAGAGCACGGGCGCGTCGTTGATGCCGTCGCCCACAAAGGCCAGGGTGGCCTTGCGCCGCCGGTCAGGAGCTGTCAGCAGGGACTCTACCTGGGCCACCTTGTCTGCCGGCAGCAGCTCGGTGTGGACCTGCTCAATACCCAGCTCTCTGGCTGCGGCCTCGCCTGCCGCTTTGCTGTCGCCGGTGAGCATTACCGGAGTGATGCCCTCCTGCTTCAGCAGGGCAACGGCCTCTTTGGCGTCAGGCTTGGGGCGGTCGGCAATCAACAGCCAGCCGGCGTAGGCTCCGTCTACTGCCACATGTACCACAGTTCCCCCGTTGGCGGTGGAGGTGCAGGAGACGCCCAGCTCCTCCATCAGACGGCGGTTGCCCGCGCAGAGCGTTTTGCCGTTGACACGCACCCGCACGCCCCGGCCGGAGAGCTCCTGGGCCTCTTCCAGCTGGGAGCTGTCCGGCTCCCGGCCCAGGGCCTCCCGCAGGGAGCGGGAGATGGGGTGGTCGGAGCGGCCCTCGGCCAGAGCGGCCAGCTCTAAAAGCTGGTCCTCCGTCATGCCCTGGGGGTGGATCTCCGCCACCTGGAACACCCCTTGGGTCAGGGTGCCGGTTTTGTCAAACACAACCGTGTCTACCGCGGCCATGGCCTCCAGATAGCTGCCGCCCTTGATGAGCACCCCCTGCCGGGAGGCCCGGCCAATCCCCGCGAAAAAGCTGAGGGGAACCGAGATCACCAGGGCGCAGGGGCAGGACACCACCAGGAAGGTGAGGGCCCGCCGCAGCCACAGGGCCCAGCCCCCCACCGCCAGAGGAGGCAGCAGGGCCAGCGCCACCGCCGCAATTACCACCGCAGGGGTATAGTACCGGGCGAAGCGGGTGATCAAGCTCTCGGCCCTGGCCTTTTTGCTGGCGGCATTCTCTACCAGCTCCAAAATTTTCGCTACGGTGGACTCCTCAAAGGGCTTCTCCGCCCGCACCTGAATCAGTCCGCTCAGGTTCACACAGCCGCTTTGCACGCTGTCCCCTACCCCAACGCTTCGGGGCAGGGACTCGCCGGTGAGGGCCGCTGTGTTCAGGGTGGTGCTGCCGCTGAGAATGGTCCCGTCCAGAGGCAGCTTTTCTCCGGGCTTTACCACAAACACCTGACCGGGCTGCAGCTCCTCCGGGTCCACCTGCACCAGCTTCCCGTCCTGCTCTACATTGGCGTAGTCCGGGCGCAAGTCCATCAGCGAGGCAATGCTGCGCCGGGACCGGCCCACCGCATACCCCTGGAACAGCTCCCCCACCTGGTAAAACAGCATGACAAACACGGCCTCAGGGTACTCTCCTTCCCCAAAAAAGCCGGTGCAGAAGGCCCCCACTGTGGCCAGGGCCATCAGAAAATTCTCGTCAAACACCTGACCCCGGCAGATATTCCGGGCCGCCTGCCAGAGCACGTCCCAGCCCACCATGAAATAGGCGGGGAGGAACAGCAGAAACCGCCAGGGCCCCTGGTAGGGAATGAGCACAGCGGCAACCAGCAGCAGAGCCCCGGCCAGAATGCGGCTCAGCATACGCCGCTGTTTTTTTGTCATATTCGTCAGAATATTCATAAAGGAACCTCCTGTTTCACTATTACGGCAAACCCCACCGGCAGCGGGCCGGGCAGTGTCTTTTGATATACGATTCCGCCCACTCCGCAGCCGGCAAGCATATTCTCATAGCTTTTTGCGGTGTACGGATGCCGGGGGCGGAAGCCGGCCAGCCGGTAAGCGGCCAGAGCGGCCCGGAACCACACCGCCGCCTCCCCCTGAAGGAAGGTGGGCAGAATCAACCGCCCCCCTGGGCGCAGACAGGCGGCCAATGCCCGCACCGCCCTTTCCGGCTGGTCCAGCAGGTGCAGCACATTGCCTGCAATTACCGCGTCAAAGAGCCGGGGCTCCGGCGGCGCGAAAATGTCCCGCTGGGCAAAGCTTACATTTACGGCCCCCAGCGTCCGGGCATGTTTCCGGGCCTGGGCCAGCATGGCGGGAGAGCGGTCGGTGCACAACACCCACGCCGCTTTCCGGGCCGCGGCAAGGCTGAGGATTCCGGCGCCCCCGGCACATTCCAGCACACGGCTGCCTGGGCTCACCCAGTCGGCCGTGTACCGGACCATGGCCTGGCAGGCCCGGGCATTGGTTCTTTGACTCAGGTCGTACCACCTGGCGGCGCGGTCCCAGAAGTCCCTCACTGGCGCACAATCCGGCAGTCGGGCTCTACCCGCTTGCACACCTGCTCAATCTGGTCCATAATGGCCTCAAAGCGGGCGTCGTCCGCCTCTACGGTGAGCCGCTGGGTCATAAAGCTGACGGCGGCGTCCTGCACCCCGTCCAGCTTTTTAATGGCGTGCTCCATTTTGGCGGCGCAGTTGGCGCAGTCCAGGTCAATAAGCTTGAAACGTTTTGTCATGGTAATACATCCTCTCTGGGTATTTGTTTTGGGTTGACTGGGTACTTCTATATTTATGACGTCTATGTCGTTTTCGGCCGGACGCTGGCTTTACTCGGCAATGTGCTCCATTCCCTGGTCCAGTATGGTGCGCACATGGCTGTCTGCCAGGGAGTAGAATATGGTCTTGCCCTCCCGCCGGTATTTTACCAGCTTGGCCCGTTTTAAAACTTGCAGCTGGTGGGAAATGGCCGACTGGGTCATTCCCAGCACCTCGGCAATGCCGCACACGCACAGCTCTGACTCGAACAGCACATAGAGAATGCGGATGCGGGTGGAGTCGCCAAACAGCTTGAACAGCTCCGCCAGGTCGAACAGCTCCTCCTCGCAGGGCATGATTTCATTGACCCGCTGCACCACCTCCTCGTGGACATGGGGACGGCTTGCGCTTGGTTCTGGCATTTTCATCCTCCTTTCATATGAACGATTGTTCATATATATGATACTCCTTTCCTCCGGCAAAGTCAAGAGGGAAAGCGGAGATTTTTTTTGCGTATGGGGAGGTTCCGGATGGGTAGGCTGGGGCAAGGGGGGGACGTAGGGGAAATGTCGGGAGGCTTCGCGGAGAATGCCAGAGGGCTTTGTGGGCGAAGATAAGTGGGCCGGCGCAATTTGTGTCCGGGCGCGGCTTTTCCCGCCCGGGTGCTGGATCTGATTGCCTGGGCTCTGCCGGTGAAAAAAGCCCCGGGACTGGGAATATCAGCCATAATTCGAGTTGACTTTTCTTACAAAAAATGGTAATCTTATTATAAATAATCCGGCTGTATTCCATGTGCTCTGTATTCGCGCCGGGAGGAAAGGACGATGCAGTATGTCAGAATTTGAAAGATGGCTCGCGCAGGACCTGGACGACAAGGACCTGACCGCTGAGCTGGAGTCTGTGAAGGGCCAGCCCGAGGAGATTAACGACCGCTTTTACCGGGACCTGGAATTTGGCACCGGCGGCCTGCGGGGCGTGATTGGTGCGGGCACCAACCGTATGAACGTCTACACCGTGCGCAAGGCTACCCAGGGCATGGCCAACTATCTGCTGGCCCATGCGAACGGCAAGCCTCAGAGTGTCGCCATTGCCCACGACAGCCGCAACAAGGGCGTGGCCTTTGCCCAGCAGTCCGCCGCCGTGCTGGCCGCCAACGGCATCAAGGCCTATCTCTACCCCCAGCTGATGCCCACCCCTGCCCTGAGCTTTGCCGTGCGCCACTTGCACTGCGACGCGGGCATCTGCGTTACGGCCAGCCACAACCCGGCCAAATATAACGGCTACAAGGCCTATGGCAGCGACGGCTGTCAGGTGACCGCAGACATGGCCGACGGCATTATGAATGAGATCAACTCCCTGGACATTTTCTCCGGCGTGAAGAGGATGGACTTTCAGCAGGGCCTGGACCAGGGGCTGATTGAGTATATTGGCCAGGAGACGGTGGACGCCTTTATTGAGAATGTGTACGCCGAGAGCCTGCAGGTGGACGCCTCTAATCTGAAGCTGGTGTACACGCCCCTCAACGGCAGCGGCCTGATGTGCGTCAAGCGCATTCTGGACAAGATTGGGGTAAAGGACGTGACTGTGGTCCCGGAGCAGGAGCAGCCGGACGGGAACTTCCCCACCTGCCCCTATCCCAACCCGGAGATTCGGGAAGCCCTGCAGAAGGGCCTGGAGCTGTGCGAAAAGGTGCAGCCTGACCTGCTGCTGGCCACTGACCCGGACTGCGACCGGGTGGGCATTGCGGTGAACCAGCATGGGGACTATGTGCTGATGACCGGCAACGAGGTGGGCATTCTGCTGCTGGACTTTATTGCCGGGGTGAAAAAGGAGCAGGGCCGTCTGCCTGCCCACCCTGTGGCAGTGACCACCATTGTGAGCACAGACATGGTGGACCCCATTGCCAAGGAGTATGGCGTGGAGCTGCGCCGCTGCCTGACAGGCTTCAAGTATATTGGCGACATTATTGCCGAGCTGGAGGAGAAGGAGGGCAATGCGGACAGCTATCTGCTGGGCTTTGAGGAAAGCTACGGCTATCTCTCCGGCGGCTATGTGCGGGACAAGGACGCGGTGGACGGCAGTATGCTCATTTCCCAGATGGCCGCTTATTATAAGCAAAAGGGCCTGACTCTGGCGGACGCTATGAGCGCCCTGTATGAGAAGTACGGCTACTACAAAAACGATCTGTGCAACTTCGGCTTTGAGGGCGAAGACGGCATGAAGACCATGAACGGCATTATGGAGAAGCTGCGCAACGACCCGCCTGCGGAAATTGCCGGCTCTAAGGTGGTGGGCCGCAGCGACTATCAGGCCTCTCTCTCTTACGGCGATGTGGAGGGGAGTATTGACCTGCCCAAGTCCAATGTGCTGGAATACCGCATGGAGAACGGCTGCAAGCTGATTGTGCGGCCCTCGGGCACGGAACCCAAAATCAAAATCTATCTCTCCGGCAAGGGCGGCAGTAAGGCTGAGGCAGAGGAGATTATTCAGAAGATGAAGGACCAGGTTCCGGCGCTGCTGGGCATCTGAGTTAAAACATTGTAACAGGACAAGGCCGGGGCGTGGGCACTCTCCCCGGCCTTGTCCCACCCAAATAAAAAAAGCGGCGCGGCCGGGAGCGTTCTCCCAGGCGCGCCGCTTTTCATTGTCAGACTGAACAGGGCGGGTCAGCCCAGCTTTTCTTGCAGACGCAGCTTTTTCATTGCTGTGTGGATTACCGCGTACAGGGGCACTGAAACCACCACGGCAATGCCCGCGTTAATGCCGGAGGTTACCAGCTTGGTAGCCACAGCTGTGAGCACTGTGGGCAGCTCGCTGCCCAGCAGCAGGCCCTGGACAAAGCTTTTGCCCAGGTAGAGCGCCATATATACCACACTGCCAGCCGCTGCCGCCAGAATGTTGCGGACTGTCCGCTCTCCGTTGGAGCCCTGGGGCGTGGCGATCCAGCCGCAGACCGCTGCCAGCAGGAACTTGAACAGAAAGGTAAAGGGCGCGGAGGCAATGTAGGCCGGGTTGGTCACATCGTACAGCGCAGAGCCAATGCCCGCCGCCAGACCGCCCCCCACAGGCCCCAGCACAAAGCCTGACAGCAGGCAGAAAATATTGCCGAAATGGATGCGGCTCACGTCGCCAATGGCTACGGGGATGGGTACGCTGATGTAGTTGGAGACAAACACCAGGGCCCCGAACACGCCTACCAGCACCACGCCGTAAATGTTTTTCTTACCTTTCAACATAATGACCAGTCCCTTCAAAATGTTATTTATTCTGATACGAAAAGGGAAAGAAAAAATAATTATTTATTTTTCTTTCATTTTTTGTTTCTCGCTTTCTTGAACGAGAACACGAGAAGCGCTTCCGCTGAATTTATAGTAAACGCACTTGCGGTGTGGGCGTGCCTGTGCCGCCAGGTTCCAAAGAGGTATTACCTCTTTGGAACTGCGTTAACGATACATCTCTAAAGCAGTCCGCTGGCCCCCCGGGGTCGGCCTCGCTATGTTCCCAGGCGGCGCAGCTTTGCCCCGTTCCAACTGAGCTCTGGGAGGGAGTTTTCTGCCTCGCGGCTTTGTTTTCTGCGCCGCCTAAGGTCGTGGGGCTCTGCCCCACACCCTGCCAGGGGCCTAACGCCCCTGGACCGCGTATTCGCGTCCTTGGGTCTGTTGTGGCAGTTGGTTGGCTTTATGCTCGCGCTGTGCCCGTCTCCCTCGCTGCCTGGGCCACTGCTGCCGCAATAGCCGGGGCCACCCGCTTGTCAAAGGCGCTGGGGATGATGTTGTCCTCCCGCAGCTCGCCCTCGGCGATGAGCCCTGCCAGGGCCCGGGCCGCGGCCAGCTTCATGGCGTCGTTGATGTCGCTGGCCCTGGCGTCCAGCGCGCCACGGAAGATGCCCGGGAAAGCCAGCACATTGTTGATCTGGTTGGCGCAGTCTGACCGGCCGGAGCCCGCCACCCGGGCCCCTGCCTCCAAGGCCTCCTGGGGGAAAATCTCCGGGGTGGGGTTGGCGCAGGCGAACACAATGGCATCCTGCGCCATGGAGGCCACCATCTCCTTGGTGACGCAGCCCGGGGCCGAAAAGCCCATGAACACATCCGCGCCCTGCATCACCTCCGCCAGACTGCCGGACTTTTTCTGGGGGTTGGTGGCCTCTGCCAGCTCCGCCTGGGCGGGGGTCATGCCCGGGAGGCCGGGCACAAGGGCGCCCTGCCGGTCGCAGACCACCACATTTTTCAGCCCCAGGGCCATCAGCAGCCGGGTGCAGGCAGTGCCCGCCGCCCCTGCGCCATTCACCACGGCAGAGACCTGATCAATCTGCTTGCCCACCAGCTTCAGGGCGTTGAGCATAGCCGCTACTGTCACCACGGCGGTGCCGTGCTGGTCGTCGTGAAAAACCGGGATGTCCAGCCGCTCCTTGAGCTTGGCCTCAATCTCGAAGCAGCGGGGGGCGGCAATGTCCTCCAGGTTGATACCCCCAAAGGAGCCTGCCAGCAGCTCGACGGTGCGGACAATCTCGTCCACATCCTTGGAGCGGATGCACAGGGGGAAGGCGTCCACTCCGGCAAAGGCCTGGAACAGGGCGCATTTGCCCTCCATCACCGGCATACCTGCCTCGGGACCAATGTCCCCCAGACCCAGCACGGCGGTGCCGTCGGTGACCACGGCCACCAGGTTGCCCCGGCGGGTGAACTCATAGGACTTCTCCGGGTCCTGGGCAATTTCCAGGCAGGGCGCGGCCACCCCGGGGGTATAGGCCACGGACAGGTCCTCTCGGGTTTCCAGGGGGCAGGGGGTGCTGATGCGCAGCTTGCCCCTCCACTGGCGGTGCATTTCTATGGCTTTGGCGTTATGATCCATTTTGATCCCTCATTCTATAGTATGATCGTTCTGTTCCACTTTCCGTGTTGACTTATTATAGCACCACGGCAGAGCAAAAGCAACCTTGTCAGGTAACAAACATTGCTTGGACTCTATGGTTTTTTGGTGTGTTCAGCACAGAAAAGCGCTTTGGCCTGTTGTGGGAGGCTGTGACATGTCTGGGGCGGACTCACTCTCAGGATGCTGGGGTTGTAGAAAAATTTGACATTATTCACAAAATCTGTTATGATTCTATTATAAAGCTATTGCTAAAGGAGATATCTCTATGCGCCGCTATTTTGCCGAGTGCTTTATCGACCATTTCTCCATCCGTCTGACTCACCATACTCAGACGAATTGGAGGAATTCATGTGAAAAAATTTGTCCGAAATTTACAGAATAACTGTGGTTTTTTTGCCCTGACTCTGCTGGTTGGGGTGGTTTTCAGCTGTGTCTGCGTGGTCTCACCCAGTCTTTCAGGAGAGCTGATCTCCGCCTTTACTGCCAACAGCCCTGACGCCATGGCTTTGCTGGGGGCCTTTCTGGCTTCCAGCCTGTGCCAGGCCTTGCTCTCTCAGGCCGACGACTGGTTTGGAGGCAAGCTGCGGCTGCGGCTGAAATGCAGCCTGCGGAGCCGGGCCTTCCGGGGCTTTTTCCGTCAGGGCCAGCCTGGCCGGGAGGCGGCTTCTACCTTCAGCTCCTTTGTCAACAACGACATTTCTACCCTGGCGGAGCAATATTTCACCGGCGTGATCGACATTGTGAAAATTCTCAGCCTGCTGGGGCTGCTCAGCGGGAGCGGGAGGGGCTGGTCTGGCAGGCTCAGCTATAACGGCGTGGCGCTGAGCCGGTTGGACCGGGACAGCCTGAGCCTTGCCCTGTGCCCGGTGTTTCAGGAGCCCTATCTGTTCTATGCCACGTTGGAGGAGAACATTCTTTTAGGGCGGGACATTTCCCGGGAGGAGGTCCGGCTGGTGGAGGAGCTGCTTTTAGCCCAGGAGGCGGGGGTTATTCATGTGTGCCATAAGACGGACCCGGCGTTGGCGGGGCAGTATGACAGCGAGCTGCGCATGAGCAAGGGCACACTGACCCGGGTAAGGTAGCAGCCAAAACGCGGGCAGAAAAGCCAAAGCGAACAAGAAGCAAAAGAGCGCGAATCAAAAGTTTCGTCCACCTTTACAAAGGTGGCAGAGGTTTGGGGACAGAGTCCCCAAGGTCTTGACCTTAAAACGGCGGCGCAGTAAGCAATGGTGCGAGGCACGAGTTTGCCCCCACGACCAAGTTCAGAACGGGGTAAGGCTGCGCCGCCGCCGACTTGCCGCAGGCAAGTCGGAGCGCGGTCGACCAAAGGGAGACCAGCGGACTGTTTGCTGCCGGCTGAAACAGGGAAAAGGCCCAGCGAGCGCAGACGCGGGGTCCTTGCGCGGCTGCGGAAGGTTTGCGGAGCAAAGCTTCTTCCCCTTGCGGAGCAAGGGAGCGGGCGTCCCTTTTTGAGAGCGGTAAATGCAGAAGAAAAAGCCTCTCCTTCCCCACCCACAGGAACCTCTGCGGGCGGAAAGGAGAGGCTTTTAATGCATTTTCATATGGGGCGTAAGCCTCACTGTTTGCCTCTGGCCCTATCATAAATTTCCAGCATCAGCTCCACAGTATGGGCCACCCCTGCCGTGTCGTTGGGAAAGCGTTCGCCACTTTGTACACAGCGGTAAAAATCCTCGATACACCGGCCGTGGCTGGCCCCCCAATAGCTCTTGCCTGCCGCCTGTCCGGCGCTTTGAGAAAAGTCCCGACGCTCCACCCCATCGCTCCGGCGAACACTCACCTCTTCCCCCTCTATGCGCAGGGTCAGACGCTCACAGACCAGCTCGAGCAGCACCGGCGCGTCAACACAATGGGCTGTGGTGGCGTAGAACAGTCCCCGGCCAGCGGCAAACTCCACTGCCGCCTCCAGGGTGTCCTCCACCTCAATCACCCCCGGCAGGTGCCAGTTAGCCAGACTGGCCCCCAGCACCCGGCCTGGGCCCATGAACTCCACCATCAGGTCCAAGGTGTGGATGGCCTGGTTGATCAGCGCGCCGCCGCCCTCGGTGGACAGGCTCCCCCGCCAGCCGCTCTCTGTGTAGTAGGGAGCCTCCCGCCGCCAGGTGACAAAGGCCCGAGCTCCCAGCAGCCGCCCGGCCTCCCCGGAGGCCAACAGCTCCCGGCAGAAAGCCGTGCTGGGGTTGTAGCGGTTTTGAAAGCAGACCCCTACCCGCACCTTTTCCTCCAACTGTTGAAATTCCTCCCACTGGGCATGGCTGATGACCGGCGGTTTTTCAGTAAATATGTGGATGCCTCGCTCTGCCGCCGTCTGAGCCATGGGCAGGTGCAGGCTGTGGGGTGTGCAGATGTGGAGCACATCCAGCCGCTCCTCTGCCAGCAGAGCGTCCAAGGTCTGATAGGCCCGGCCCCCGTGCTTCTCTGCCAGGGCCTGAGCCCGCTCCGGACGGATGTCGGCAAAAGCGGCCAGCTCCGCACTTTCCAGCCGGGATAGCACCCCGGCGTGCACCTGGGCAATGCCTCCGCAGCCTACAATGGCGCAGCGCAGTTTGCCTTTGCTCATGTCATTTCACCTCAATTCCCACAGCGGCCCGGCTCAGAATGGACCGCAGAGCTGCAAGGGCTGTACCCCAAGCGGCCTCTCCGTCCATCAGGGCCGCCCGCTTTACCGGGTCCTGCTCCAAGGTGGCCAGGCCCGCAAAGTCTACCAGATGGGGCTCCAGGGACAAAAAGCCCCGCCAGCCCCCAGCAAACAGGCTGGTGAGAATCTCCTCCACATGGCCCTCTCCTTCACCGGCGGGTACAATCCGTTTGGGCTGGCCAGCTGCCCCGGCCGCGTCCTTCACATGAATATAGGCGATGTAGGGCTTCAGCAGGCGGTAGGCCTCCAAGGTGTCCTGACCCACCTCCACAAAGTTGGCAAAGTCAAACACTGCCTGAAAATGCGGCCCTGCCAGCTGCTCCAACAAGTCCAGGCAGCGGGGCGCCGTGTCGCCATAAATGCCCTTTTCGTTCTCATGGAGCAGAACCGCGTCCCAACGCCCGGCCTCCTCGATCATGGCGGACATCCGTTCCAGCACCGGCCCCTGGAACTCCGCTGCCTGCCGGCCCTTGGGGATGTAAAAGCTGAACATGCGCAGATAGGGCGCGTCCAGCTCCTTTTGAATTTCCAGGGTCCGCCGGAGCTTCTCCATATGGGGGGCAAAGTCCTCCTCGATGGAGATTTTGCCAATGGGCGACCCAATGGAGGACACCGACACCCCGGCCTCTGCCAGCGCGGCCTTTACCTCCCGGCGTTTTTCCGGGGACAGGTCGGAAACATTGATTTCGTCTACTCCCCGCAGCTCTATATGGCGGACGCCGAACCGGTTCAACGCCGCCAGCTGGCGGGCAAAGTTTGGGCTGATCTCGTCGGCAAAGCCGGAAAGGATCAGATCATTCATGCGCAGCCTCCTCTTTTTCCCCGGCACGGGCCACCGCATCCAGCAGGGGGGCCGTGTCCAGGCCGAAGTCCTCGCAGCCCCTCAGGCAGGCCTCTACATAGGCCTGGCCCGGCTGGGCCAGCGGGTATTTTTTATACATGATATACACCAGCGCCTCGGCCCGGCAGGCCTTGCCAGTGTCCGCATGGGTGTAAGACACCGGAAGCCGCGCCCGGTAGTAGAGCCAGGGGAAGCCCTCATACTCGTCCAGCGAAGCCTCGTCCTGGGGGCTGAGCTCCCACAGGCCCACCGGGGTTTTGGCCCCGGGACAGCGTTCCACCGTCAGGTAGACCCCCTGGCCCCCGGCCCGGAACGCCAGCTCATAGTCCTCCAATACCCCTGGGCCCACTGCCGCGGCAGTAGGACAGCGTTTTGCCATCTGGGCCCGGTTCAGGTTGCTGCCATAGGCAATATAGAGTGTTTTACTCATTCTCTCACCCCTCTATATGCCACTGCACCCCCGCCGGGGTATCCTTCAGCACCACATGCCGTGCCGCCAGCTCGTCCCGGATGGCGTCCGCTGCGGCCCAGTCCTTGGCCTTGCGGGCCTGGGCGCGCTTTTCAATCAAGGCCTCAATCTCTCGGGCCAGCTCCTCCGGCACCTGGGGCTCCTGGGCGTTCTGCTTCTCCGCTGCCTGCAGCAGGTCCAGGGAGAGCACCCGGTCAAAGTCCCCCACCAAAAACCGCTTGGTGGCATCGCTCAGGCCGGACTTGAGCATGTCGTACAGGGCTGTGAGGGCCAGGGAGGTGTTCAGGTCATTGGCCAGCGACGCCTGGAACCGCTCTTGCCAGGGCTTTGCCGCCTCCTGGTCCGGCTCCCCGTCCTTTGCAAGGGCTGCCACCCGGGCTGTCAGCTTATGGTAGGCGCTGGCGGCGTTATCCAGGCTGTCGAAGGAGAACACCAGAGGCTTGCGGTAGTGGGATTGCAGGCAGAACAGCCGGTACACCAGGGGATTGTAGCCCTTTTCCTCCAAGAGGGAGACCGTGAGCTTTGCCCCCTTGGACTTGCTGATTTTTCCGCCGCCATCATTGAGATGCAGGACATGAAACCAATACTTGCACCAGGGGTGGCCCAGGTAGGCCTCGCTCTGGGCAATCTCGTTGGTGTGGTGGGGAAAGGCGTTGTCAATGCCGCCGCAGTGGATGTCCAGGTATTCTCCCAGATTTTTGATGCTGATGGCCGAGCACTCGATGTGCCAGCCAGGGTAGCCCAGGCCCCAGGGGCTCTCCCATTTCAGCTCCTGGTCCTCGAACTTTGACTTGGTGAACCACAGCACAAAGTCCGTCTTATTGCGCTTGTTTCCGTCTGACTCCACCCCTTCCCGCACACCTACGGCCAGGTCCTCGGCGTTCTGGTTGCCGAAGACATAGTAGTCGGTGAGCTTTGAGGTGTCAAAATATACATTGCCCCCGGCCTGATAGGCAAAGCCCTTGTCCAGCAGGGCAGAGACCAGCTGAATAAAGTCCCCGATGCAGCCCGTGGCCGGGACTACGGTATCCGGGCGGCGGATGTTCAGCTTCTCACAGTCCGCGAAAAAGGCGTTGGTGTAAAAGGCCGCCAGCTCCAGCACGGATTTGTGCTCGCGCCGGGCCCCCTTGAGCATCTTGTCCTCGCCCGTGTCCGCGTCGGAGGTGAGATGTCCCACATCAGTGATGTTCATAGCCCGGTCCACCTGAAAGCCCTCGTAGCGCAGGGCCTTTTCCAGCACGTCCTCCATCAGGTAGGACCGCAGGTTGCCAATGTGGGCGTAGCTGTATACCGTGGGCCCGCAGGTGTACATTTTGATGACCCCCGGCTGGTGGGGAACCAGCTCCTCCTTTTTCATGGTCAGGGTATTCGTCAGCTGCATAGTGTTTCGCCTTTCTCTCTCATTGGGATTCTTCCTGCCGGGGAGACCTTTCAAGCTCCGGCGGCTTTTCCAACGCCGCCACCTTTTTTGTCAAACGCTCCAGCTCGCCCCGCAGGCGGCACAGCTCCATGGAGACCGGGTCGGCCACATGAATCTGGTCCAGCTTTTTGCTGGGGGCCTCGGCGGGCTTCTGGCTGGGCAGCCTCTGACCGTCGATGCGCACCACCCGGGCAGGCACGCCCACAGCAGTGGCATTGGGTGGCACGGCGTCCAGCACCACGGCCCCGGCGGCTACCCGGGCATTGTCCCCCACAGTGAAGGGGCCCAGCACCTTGGCCCCGGAGCCCACCAGCACATTGTTCCCCAGGGTGGGGTGGCGCTTGCCCTGGTCCTTGCCCGTGCCGCCCAGGGTAACGTTCTGGTAGATGGTGCAGTTGTCGCCAATCTCCGCGGTCTCGCCAATGACCACCCCCATGCCGTGGTCAATGAACAGCCCCCGGCCAATGGTGGCCCCGGGGTGGATCTCCACCCCGGTTTTTCGCCGGGCCCGCTGGGAAATTGCCCGGGCGATGAACTTCATGCCGTGCCGGTGGAACCAGTTGGCCCGCCGGTAGGCCCGCACGGCCCGGAAGCCCGCGTATAAAAAGTAAACCTCCAACCGGGACCGGGCAGCTGGGTCCCGCTGCATTACGGCCTCGATGTCTTCCTTCAGTCTGTCAAACAAAGCCCCTCACCTCTCGGTCTGTTTTGCGGATACAGCACCCGCTCCACCTTTTCCAGAATTTCCGGGTAGCTCACCTGCCCGAAGTCCTCTGTGTTCACGGGGATCAGCTCCCCGCCCCAGAGAAACTCCCGGTTCTGCCGGACGGCCTGCTGGAACAGGTCAAAGGAGACCTCCGGCCGGGTGGGCGCGGCATCCTCCTGGTTGCGGCGGGTGTAGCGGGCGTAGGCAGTGGAGGGTTCACAGTCAAAATGGATGTTGACGGTTTTGCAGCCGTGGGCTTCGGTCAGCTCCCGGAGCCAGTCCTCCTGCTTGGTGCTGAAAATATAGTCTGCGATAAAGGCGCAGCCCATATGCTCTTCCAGCTCAAAGCGGAACAGCTGATAGGCCAGCTCGCCGCCCTTTGCGGCCTGGGGGGCCAGCTCCTTCACCCTGCGCAGAAGCCTGTCGTAATGGACTACCGGAAGCTCCAACCGCTCCCCCAGCCATTGGGCGAAGGCGGACTTTCCTGTCCCGCACATCCCGGAGACCAGAATCATGGCGCCTGCCATATCCTATCACCATCCTATGCCCGGTCCCGGAGTTTGGGACCCGCTCTTTTCGGGGCCTGCTCTTTATTGAAAGCTCAACTGCTCGTCCTGGTTCTTCCGCCGCTCCTCCCGGCACTTGGCCAGCAGGGCGGTCATCTTCTGGTGGGGGTCGATGAGGCTGCTGATGGCAATATCGTGGTTCAGCGCAGAGATGTAGTAAGAGATGTACTTGGACACGTCTACCTCGTGGAACCAGGGGCGGTTTTTCAGCTCCTCGGTACGGTAAGTAAGGTTGGTGCCAAACACACCATCCAGCACGCCCTCCTTGTAGGCCTTGTCAAAGGCTTCCAGGCCCTTGGCAAAAATGGCAAAGGTGGCAAAGGCGAAGAAACGCCTGGCTCCCCGCTGCTTGACATTGTAGGCAATGTCAAGCATGGACTCGCCGGAGGAAATGATGTCGTCGGCCACAAACACGTCCTTGCCCTTTACGTCGGAACCTAGATACTCGTGGGCCACAATGGGGTTGCGCCCGTCCACCATGCGGGAATAGTCCCGGCGTTTGTAGAACATGCCCATCTCCACCCCCATCACCGAGGCGTAGAACATGTTCCGGTCCAGCGCGCCCTCGTCGGGGCTGATGACCATGAACTCATCCCGGTCAATAATCAGGTCCGGGAAGCTTTTCAGCATCTTTTTCAGCACCTGATAGGAGGGCTTCAGGTTGTCGAAGCCCATCAGGGGCACCGCGTTCTGTACCCGGGGGTCGTGGGCGTCAAAGGTAAGCACGTTCTGCACCCCCATATTGTGCAGCTCCTGCAGGGCAAAGGCCCCGTCCAAAGACTCCCGGTAGTTGCGGCGGTGCTGGCGGCCGCCGTAAAGAGTGGGCATAATGACATTGATGCGGTGGGGCTTGCCGCTGGTGGCCTGGATCATGCGCTTCAGGTTCTGGAAATGGTCGTCAGGGGACATGTGGTTCTCCATGCCGAAATAGGGGTAGGTGGGGCTGTAGTTGCCCACGTCCACCACAATGAACAGGTCATAGCCCCGCACGGTCTGGTCAATGATGCCCTTGGCGTCCCCGGAGTTGAAGCGGGGACAGCTGGAATGGATGCGGAAGGTGTCCACATCCATTCCGGCCCGCCGGGCCCAACGCACCAAATGGGCGTCGATCTTTCCGGACAGCTCCTCAGCGCCCTCCAGGGTGATGATTCCCAGGGGCGCCACCCGGTTCTTCGGGTCGAAAAAGGTCTGAGTCTGCTCTTGCATAGTTTATTGCCCTCCATTCCTCATACGGTACACAGGGTTTTCGCCGGACCCCCCGGCGCTCTCTGTTTTATTATAGCATAAGCCCTGCGGCAATTCCAGCCCCATTTTGCTTGGCGAAAGTTTTTTTCAGGAATTTGGGCATGTTGTAAACCCGAAATTCACACTGGGAATTTCCGGCGTTCAAAATGCCAATAGCCGGGGGCGCAGAAGCACGAAAACAGAGAAAAACCGGGCCGCTTCCACGCTCTAAGAACAGAGGCAAAAAGCCCCCTGCCCCAGCCCCGCGGTATGTCCGCAGGCTTGGAGGAGGAGGCTTTGCCGCCGGATTGGCTTTCCTCTTATATAGAAGGGGGTGGATTCATTGCCCTGTCTTGCGTCACTCCTCTACCTGGGCGGTGTAGAGGTGGTAGTATTTGCCCTGCTTCTCCAACAGCTGCTGGTGGGTGCCCATCTCCGCAATCCCCTTGTCTGCAATGTAGAGGATGCGGTCGCAGTTTTTGATGGTGGAGAGCCGGTGGGCAATGATGAAGGAGGTGCGGCCCTTGAGCAGAGCGTTCAAGCCCTGCTGCACCAGCCGCTCGGTTTTGGCGTCGATGGAGGAGGTGGCCTCGTCCAGCACCAGAATCTTCGGGTCGCTGAGCAGGGTGCGGGCAAAGGCCACCAGCTGCTTCTGGCCCTGGCTCAGCCGGGAGCCCCGCTCGTTTACCTGGGTGTAGTAGCCCTGCTCCATCTGGCTGATGAACTCATGGGCGCACACGGTCTGGGCCGCAGCAATGACCTCCTCGTCTGTGGCGTCCAGCCTGCCATAGCGGATATTGTCCATAATGGTGCCGGAGAAGATGAAGCTGTCTTGCAGCATGATGCCCATCTGGCTGCGCAGGGAGTGGAGGGTCGCCTGGGAGATGTCATGGCCGTCCAGCAGCACCGCGCCGCCGGTCAGGTTGTAGAACCGGGACAGGAGGTTCACCACCGTGGTTTTGCCCGCGCCGGTGGGGCCCACCAGGGCCACGGACTCGCCGGGGTTTACATGCAGGTCAAAATGCTCCAGCACATTCACCGTGCCGTCGTAGGAGAAGGTCACGTCGTCAAAGTCTACCCCGCCCTGAATGGCCGGCAGCTCTGTGGCGTCCGGGGCGTCGTCTACCGTGACAGGCTCATCCATCATCTCGAAGATGCGCTCCAGATAGGCCACGGCGTTGATGAAGGTGTTGTAAAGGTTGGAGAGGCTGAGCATGGGCTGCCAGAACCGCCAGGCATAGGAGGAGATGGCGATGATGGTGCCGATCTGCATACTGGGGCCCAGGGTGCACAGGCCCACCAGATACATGGCTCCCACCACCCAGGTAGAGATGTTCTCTACCGAGACCCAGATCAGGTTGGAGGTGTACTGGGCCCGCATCCAGGTCTTGTAGCAGTTCTTGTTCAGCTTG
>NZ_JBQISV010000025.1:5658-25161 GCF_056800975.1 Acutalibacter sp. | reverse complement strand
TGAGGGCAAGATGAACTGCAACGGCGAGATGAGATGGTACCGCTTTGTGCTGCAGTCTTTGTGGACGGAGGATGAGCCCCCTGAGCTGCGGGGAGTCATTAGCAAGGCGGTGGACATTCACAGCTCCCGCAGCTATCTGGAAAACCTGGAACGCCGGGCCTCTTTGGACGGCCTGACCGGCCTTTTGAACCTGACCAGCGCCCAGAAGCAGGCAGAGGCCCGGCTGCGGGAAAACCCCGCGGACAATTATGCCCTGGCCTTTTTCGACTGCGACTTCTTCAAGCAGGCCAACAACACCTATGGGCACCTTTTTGGCAACAATCTGCTCATCCACATTGCCGAAAAGCTGCAAAAGACCACCCGAAGCGGGGATATTGTCTCTCGGGTGGGAGGAGACGAGTATGTGGTGTTCTTCCAGTACCACCAGGAGCTGGAGCCCATTATCCACCGAATCCACTCCGCCCTGCAGGGAGAGAATTTTGACGGCTTCACCATTTCGCTGAGCATGGGCGTGGCCACCACCGAGCAGATGGGCCCGGACTTTACAGCCATGATGCAGGCGGCCGACAAGGCCCTTTACGCCGTAAAGCAGGCGGGGCGGGGACAGTATAAATTCTATGATGGAAGCGAGACCTCGCTGACAGACGCCAAGGGCGCCAGCGTCTACACCAACCAGTCTGAGATTATTGAGTTTGAGTGAGGAGCGGGCCCCTGGGGACAGGAGGGGTAATTTTTTGAAAACAAAGGTATTTATTGACGGAAGCGAGGGGACCACAGGGCTGCGGATTCATGAGCGGTTTCAGCGGCGGGAGGACATTGCGCTGCTGGAGATCGATCCGGCGCTGAGAAAGGACCCGAATGAAAAGAAAAAGCTGATTAACGCCGCGGACTTTGTCTTTCTCTGCCTGCCGGACGAGGCGGCCAGGGAGTCTGCCGCGCTGGCGGAGAACCCGGCGGTCGTGGTGATCGACGCCTCCACCGCCCACCGGACCGAGCCGGGCTGGGCCTACGGGCTCCCGGAGCTGTCAGCAGCCCACAGGGCCGCTGTGCAGTCGGGCAAGCGGATTGCGGTGCCCGGCTGCTATGCCACAGGCTTTATCTCCCTGGTGTATCCTCTTATTGCGGGGGGCATTCTTCCCAAGGATTACCCGGTGAGCAGCTTTGGGCTCTCCGGCTACAGCGGGGCCGGCAAAAGGACCATCGCGGTCTATGAAGGCGAGGACCGGCCGGCAGAGCTCGCCTCCGGCAGAGCGTATGCCCTGACGCAGCAGCACAAGCACCTGAAGGAGATGCAGCGGATTACCGGGCTTGTCCGGACGCCGCTGTTCCTGCCGGTTATTGACGACTATTACAGCGGTATGCTGGTCTCTGTCCCCTTGTATTCTGAGCTGCTGGCAAAGGAAGCGGACCCGGCGTCGCTGGGGGCTTTCTACGAAGAATACTATCAGGGCCAGCGGTTCATTCAGGTTGCCAAAACCGGCGACCCGGCTGCGGCCAGCGGCTTTTTGGCCGGAAACGGCATGTCTGGCTGGGACGGCCTGAAAATTTATGCGACAGGAAATTCTGAGCGGATCGTAGTCTCCGCCCAGTTTGACAATTTGGGCAAGGGCGCGTCCGGCGCGGCCATTCAGTGCATGAACCTGGCGCTGGGCTGCAGCGAGGCGGAGGGGCTGTGCCTGTAGCCGGAAAAGCCGGTTTCTCCGCAAAAGGCGGGGCGGAAAAAGGATAAAAAAGTTATTTCACCAAAAGAAAGGGGATCGCCATGACGCTTCAGCAGTGCTATGAAAATCTGGGCGGCAATTATCAGGAGGTCAGCTCCCGGCTGCCCAGCGAAAAGTTCATTCAGAAATTTGTATTGAAATTTCTGGACGACAAGACCATCGAGCTGCTTCAGAGCTCCTGGGAGGCGGAGAACTACGAGGAGGCCTTCCGGGCGGCGCACACCATCAAGGGCATGTGCCAGAACCTGAGCTTTTCCCTGCTGCAGGAGAGCAGCAGCCAGCTGACCGAGGCCCTGCGGGGCGGCGTGACCCCAGAGGCCAAGGAGCTCTACCCCAAGGTGCTTGCGGACTTTGAAAAGACCGCAAGCGCCATAAAAGCCTATAAAGAAGGGCTGTGACACAGGAATGAACCAGCGTAAACCAGGGAAGGAGAATCCGAACCGCTTTTTGATCGGCAGTTTTATCGGCCTGTGCATTGCCACCTTTCTCATGTTCTTCCTTTTGGCCCATTATATGGAGGAGCAGAGCAGCGCCACTATCTCTCAGGTGGGCGGGACCTATATGAAGAGCCTTTCTGAGCAGATATCCATGCATTTCGGCACCACCATCGACCTGCGCCTGGACCAGGTGCGGAGCATGGTGGAGTCGATCGGCCCGGACTTTGAGCGGGAGGGCGTGGACCGGCACCAGGTGGTGGAGGAGCTGCGGGCGAGCAGCACGGCCCGGGGCTTTGAGCAGCTGGCCCTCCTCTCAGAGGACGGGGAGTTTGAGATGCTCCATGGGCCCGGCATCCACATCACCGACCCCCAGCCCTTTCTGGACTCTCTGCGCAATGGCAGCACCAAGGTGGCTGTGGGAACCGACGACATGGGCAACAGCATTGTGCTGCTGGGTGTGCCCGCCCGCTACCAGATGGACGGCGGCCAGCTGAGCCTGGCTTTGGTGGGCACCATTTCTACCAATTATATCACCGAGACTCTCTCGCTGGAAGTCAACGACAGCATGGTGTACTCCTTCATTATCCGCAAGGACGGCAGCTTTGTTATTCGCACCAGCGACGCTTACCGGGACAGCTACTTTGAGCGGGCGTTGAATCTGTATGACGAGGTGGAGGGCAAGACCCCTGAGACCTACATCCAGGAGATTTCCGCCGCCATGGAGACAGAGGATAACTACTCCACCGAGTTCACCATTGAGGGCGAGCGCCGCAGGCTGTTCTGCACCAAGCTCCCCTCCTCCGAGTGGTATCTGCTCACGGTGCTGCCCTATGGGTCCATCAATGAGAATATCGACCAGCTCAGCCAGCGGCTGCTGGCCGCGGGTTTTCTGTGCTGCGGAGTCATTTTTGGCGTGCTCGTCTTTATCTTCGTGGGCTACACCCGGATCAACCGGCGGCAGCTAAAGGCTGTGGAGGACGCCCGGGCAGCGGCAGAGCAGGCCCTCACCCTGGCGGTGGACGCCCGGCGGGAAGCCGAAAAGGCCCAGAAGCGGGCCGAACGGGCCACCCGGGCCAAAAGCGAGTTCCTCTCCAACATGAGCCACGATATCCGCACGCCCATGAACGCCATTGTGGGCATGACCGCCATTGCCACTGCCAATATGGACAACCCCCAGCAGATTCAGAACTGCCTGCATAAAATTTCCAATTCCAGCCGCCACCTGTTGGGGCTGATCAACGATGTGCTGGACATGTCCAAGATTGAGAGCGGTAAAATGACCCTCAGCTACGACCGGGTGTCGCTGCGGGAGATGATGGAGAGCATTGTCAGCATTGTGCAGCCTCAAATCAAGGCCAAGCACCAGAATTTTGGGGTCACTACCCTGAATATCACCTCTGAAAATGTTCTCACCGACAGTGTCCGCCTGAACCAGGTTATGCTCAACCTGCTGTCCAACGCTGTGAAGTTTACCCCTGACGGGGGCGACATCCAGGTGACCATGCAGCAGGAGCCCTCTCCCAAGGGAGACGGCTTTGTCCGGGTGCTGCTGTGGGTAAAGGACAATGGCATTGGCATGGCCCCTGATTTTATCGAGCACCTGTTCGACTCCTTTGCCCGGGAGGACAGCGCGCGGGTACACAAAACCGAGGGTACCGGCCTGGGCATGGCCATCACCAAATATATTGTTGACACCATGGGCGGCACTATAGATGTGGAGTCTACCCAGGGCAAGGGCACCCAGTTCCATGTGGCGCTGGATATGGAAAAGGCTGAGGCCACTGAGGCGGATATGATCCTTCCCCGGTGGAACATGCTGGTGGTGGACGATGACCGCCAGCTATGTGAGAGCACCGTGACAGCCCTGAAGTCCATTGGCGTCAACGCTGAATGGACCCTCTCGGGCGAGGAGGCTGTGCGCATGGTGGAGGCCCGCCACAAGAGGCGTGACGACTATCAGATTATTCTGCTGGACTGGAAGCTGCCCGGCATGGACGGCATCAGCACCACCCGCGCCCTGCGGAGAAATCTGGGAGACGAGCATATCCCCATCATCCTCATCTCCGCTTATGATTGGAGTGACATTGAGGACGACGCCAAGGCGGCGGGGGTCAGCGGTTTCATTTCCAAGCCTCTGTTCCGTTCCACCCTGTTCTACGGCCTGCGCCAGTATGCGGCGGAGGACGCCGCACTTCAACAGATGGCGGAGCAGCCGGAGGAGGCCGAGGCGCACACTGAGTCCGGGTTCAGCTTTACCGGCCGGCGGGTGCTGGTGGCAGAGGACAATGAGCTCAACTGGGAGATTGCCAGCGAGCTGCTGTCTGAATATGGTCTGGAGCTGGATTGGGCGGAGAACGGCCAGATTTGCGTGGATATGCTGAAGGATTCGGCTCCTGGGTATTACCAGGCGGTGCTTATGGA
Organism: Acutalibacter sp.; assembly: GCF_056800975.1. Lineage (NCBI taxonomy): Bacteria > Bacillati > Bacillota > Clostridia > Eubacteriales > Acutalibacteraceae > Acutalibacter > Acutalibacter sp. Next base: position 20,582 of record NZ_JBQISV010000025.1, on the reverse strand, counting down.
TATCCGTATGCCGGTGATGACGGGTCTGGAAGCCGCCAGAGCGATCCGGGCGCTGGACCACGGGGACCAGGACCTGCCTATTATTGCCATGACCGCCGACGCTTTCTCTGAGGACGTGCAACGCTGTTTGGACGCGGGCATGAACGCCCACATTGCCAAGCCCATCGACGTGCGGGAGGTCCTGCGGCTGTTGGAGAAATTTATCACCGAGCGAGACCAGAAGTCTTAAAGCACACAATTTTCCGGGTATGTACTATCGGTAGGGGAGGAATGCCTCCCCTACTTTTTTGTTGCGAAAGTGAGCTGCTGATGTACGCGACCGTCAAAGCCCCCCATGTATTTATAGTAAACACACTTGAAAATCGGCATGTACCGATTTTCAAGCAAGGCAGCACGAGCTCACCCGCGAGGTAAAACCTCTTTTGAACTGTGACCCCAAAATCCGCCTGCCCACTTGCGTCACCCCAGTCAGCACCCCACCAAAAGCCTGCGGCAAGCCGCCGCTACTAACCGCGACCACAAGCTCCACTGCAAGCTGCCGCCAGCACTGGCTGTGCCTATGAGTTGACTTCGTCAACTCAGCGCCCCGCGTATTGGGTCCAGCGTCACGCTGGGCTTTGCAAAAAATTAGCCCGCTGGCGGGGCCGGGTCCGGCTCTGTCAGTGGGCGAGCAGCCGGAGCCCGGCCCGCCGTATTCTTCAGAGATTTCCTCCGGCCCTGCTGGGCAATACCGCTGCCAGGCACGCAAACGCTTCCGTGCCGCTGTTACTATTGTGGCCCGGCCTCCTCTCCTTATGCAGCCGCCCCAAAATTTTTTTGCAGAGAAAATGTGCGGAAAAGTGGGAAAGAAGTCTTGCAAAATGAGCCGGGACATGGTATAATCTATTGGTATGAAATGTGTGCCCGGGGACGGACGGGCATTTAGGAGGAAGAAGTATGACGGTTCTGGAAATTGTTTTCGCCATTGCGCTGCTGATTTTCTCGGTAGCTATCATCCTGGTGGTGCTCTTGCAGGAGGGCAACCAGAAAAACATGGGCGTTGTCACCGGCGGCGCGGACTCGTTCCTCTCCAAAAACAAGGCCCGGTCTGTGGACGCTTTTCTGTCCCGCTGGACCAAGGTGATTGCCATCGGTTTTTTTGTGCTGGTGCTGGTGGCCAACGCGGTGATGTATTTTGTCAAGTAAGTTCGCCTGTGTTGACCAAAAAGATGCCTCGCGGCTGAGCGGGGCATTTTTCTTTCCTTATGTGAAACAAGGAGGCGCGTATGATTCGCTTTGCGGAGAGCCCTGAGGACCAGGCCCGGCTTGACCGTCTGTGCCAGGGCTCGGCCCTGGGATGCCGTCTGCGGGCTGTGGCCGGGGCCTATGGCCTGGGCTGGGGCTTTGCCCAGTTCTGGCTCAGCGATACCGCTGCTTACTGCCTGCTGGACGGGACGCTCTCCGCTGTGGGACTGCCGGAGGACCCGGAGGAAGCCCGGGCCTTTATCCAGATGCTGGGGCCTGGTGCGCTGACCTGCTCCGCTGGGTTTTGCCAGGCGCTGGGCTGGACCGCCCACAGCGGCGGCCCGGTGCTGGCCAAGAACCTGCCCGCCGCAGCCGGGCCCGGCCCCGAATTTGTGCAGCCCTTCCCCGCCATCCCCCACATGGGGCGGCTGATGTCCGCCGCTGGTATGAGCCTGCATCAGGAGAGCTTCCACCTGGACCTGTCCCACAGGCTGCGGCATGGGGCTGCGCTCTCCTTTGGGACCTTTGAGGGCGCGAGGCTCACTGGCTGCGCGGTGGTGTCCGCTGTGACCCCAGAGGAGGCGGTGCTGTCCGCCTTGGCTGTGGAGGAGGCCTGCCGGGGGCAGGGGCTGGGCTCTGCTTTGCTGCGCCGGGTAGAGCTGGCTCTGCCTGGGCGGCGGCTGTACATTTTGCGGGAGGCAGGAAAGAACCGCAGCTTCTATGCCCGACGGGGATACAAGACCGCAGGGCGGTGGCGCAGTTTGGAGGGCACGGTGGCAGGTTGATGCAGGCATTGTGTTCTGGTGATACGCAGAGGCCCGGGGTGAGACTCCCATTCTGCCGTCTTAATTACAGAACAAAACCCGCTTGTGCTGCCGGCTCTGTCCTCAGGCAGTCACCACAAAGGTTGAAATCAAATGTTGCGGCAGGCCCCTATTTTGTCGAACCACGCCCCAGAGCCTTAGCCGGGGCGCAAGTGATATTTCTATTGACTGTCATATACTCACAGGAAGGATGATGCTATCATGGAAAATTTCCCGTACTTTAATCTGGACCCTGCTCTTGCCCAGGCGGCCGAGCGGGCCCGCCAGCGTGCCGCGTCCCAGTTTGAGAAAATTGAGGCGACCCAGCGGTGGAACCAGCAGAAGATGCTTGCCGCCTTTCAGCAGGCCCGGGTCAGCGAGAGCTGCTTTGCCGCCAGCACAGGCTATGGCTACGGCGACCGGGGCCGGGATGTGCTGGACCAGGTGTATGCCCAGGCCTTTGGGGCGGAGGATGCTTTGGTGCGGTACAACTTTGTCAGCGGCACCCACGCCCTCACTGTGGCGTTGTTTGGGGTGCTGCGCCCCGGCGACACGGTGCTGTGCGCCACAGGCACTCCCTATGACACCATTCAGGGGGTCTTTGGCCTGCCGGGACGGGAGGAGCCGGGCTGTCTCAAGGACTTCGGCATTGTCTACGAGCAGGTGGACCTTCTGCCGGACGGGACCCCGGACTATGAGGAGCTGGAGCGGGAGATCGGCCCGGAGTGTAAAATGGTGTACATCCAGCGTTCCCGGGGGTACAGCCTGCGGCCCTCGCTGACTGTGGCTGAAATTGAAAAGCTGGCCGCTCTGGCCAAGCGTCGGGCTCCTGGCTGTGTTGTGATGGTGGACAACTGCTATGGGGAGTTTATTGAGCGGGAGGAGCCCACGGCCCGGGGCGCGGACCTGATGGCGGGGTCTCTGATCAAGAACCCCGGCGGCGGCATTGCGCCCACAGGAGGGTACATTGCCGGGCGGCGGGACCTGGTAGAGCTGTGCTCCTACCGGCTGACCACCCCGGGCACCGGCCGGGAGCTGGGCTGCACCCTGGGCCACAGCCGGGAGCTGTTTTTAGGTGCTTTTCACGCTCCCTTTGCGGCGGGGGAGGCTCTGAAGACGGCAGTGTTCGCGGCAGCATTGTTCCGGGAGCTGGGCTACCCGGTGACCCCCGGCCCGGAGGAAATGCGGACAGACATCATTCAGGCCATTGAGCTGGGGAGCCGGGAGCGGCTTATTGCCTTTTGCCGGGGCATTCAGCAGGCCTCGCCGGTGGACGCTTTTGTGGCCCCGGAGCCCAGCCCCATGCCCGGGTATGACAGCGATGTTATTATGGCGGCGGGAGCCTTCACCCTGGGGTCCTCCATTGAGCTCTCTGCCGACGCGCCTCTGCGGGAGCCCTATGCGGTGTGGATGCAGGGCGGGTTGAACTTCCCCAGCGGCGAGCTGGGAGTGCTTATGGCCGCCCAGGCGGTTCAGGCTTTGGGGTGAGGCGAAGCCTCCCCTGGGGCCGTACATGGCAGCTGGGGCCAGGGGCTGCCTGGGAGTGTCTTGTCTCGCATTTTATTTGATGCACGGCCAGGGGTCCTTTCAGAGGCGAGCCAGCGTGTCCGCCCGTCTCTCCCAAGGCCCGGTTCCTCCAGGGAGTAGACAGATCATATCTACCCCTGCACAAAATCTGTGAAAGGGACACTCCCGAATGTCTGGGGGGTCTCACTGCCCTTGGCGGCAAGTCCCCATGCAGAATCCATGCACAAGCCCTAAAAGGGCATGGAACCAGCTACCTCTCAAGAGGTACTGAAAAGAGACTTTCCAAGTGCAATAACCGCCCTTCTGCCTGTAAACGGGTCAGTCTCTACTATACCTTAGACGTTTTATTCTTCACAATTCTATCCTCACCGGCTGAGCCGGTGGTTCATCGAGCTAAAGCAACAACAAGAAAGGACGGACAGGAAGCAGCTGCTTCTTGTCCGTCCTTTTCTATTGTGTCGGTAATGCAGTTTAAAAGAGGTATTCTATCTCTTTTAAATCAAGTAGCTTTGTTGCCGAGTTTAAAAGCCAGCATGTACCATTTTTTAATGCGCCTACTATTTCTGCGCTGGTTACAGAGTCAGCCCCATCTCTGCCGCCAGCCCCTTCAGGTAGCGGGTGGCCTCTACATAGTCCTGGGCCTCGGTCATGTGTTCCAGCATCAGGCAGGTGCGCTCCGGCAGCCGGGACACGCATTCCAGGTAGGTCCGGTAGTCCAGACCGCCGGCGCCGGGGCGGCACTCGTCCAGGTGCACGGTGAGCCTGCCCGCAAGACGGATGTCCTTGGCGTGGCAGCTGCGGACGCGGTCCCCCAGCTTCTGGAACCAGTCCCGAATCACCTCGCCGTTGCGGTAGTAGAGGGCCGGGCTGTTGATTACGTTCACCATGTCCAGGTGCACGCCAAAGCCGGGCCGGTCAATAGCCTCAATCAACGCCAGGTAGGACTCCGGGGTGTCCGGATACATCCAGGGCATGGGCTCAAGGGAATAGCAGGTGTTCTGAGGGTTCACCCTGTCGATAATGCGCTGAGTGGTGAGGACAATGTCCTCAAAGGCCTTGGGGGTGAAATTGTCCGGATGGGGGCCGTCCCACTGGGCGCTGTAGGAGCCCGCGATATTCACGCAGCAGTTGGCCCCCACATAGTCCGCCAGCTCCAACTGGCGGACTGCCCGGTCCACTGCCTCCTCCCGCTTTACCGGGTCCTGGTCCAGGGTGTTGTTCCACACCCCGATCTCGCAAATCACCAGGTCCGCTTCCCGGGCCGCGTCCCGGTAGCCGTCAATCAGGCTCTGGGGCGCGGTGTGGTCCACTGGGAAGTACACAGCCGAGTAGCCTGCCGCCAGAGCGGCCTGGGCCCACTCCTGGGGGCTGGTCCAGGGCTGGAAGATGAATCCGCCGAATCGCACGCCTGTCCCCCCCTTACCGTACCGGCTTGATGTTCAGGTTGACGCCCAGCAGGTCCTCGCTGTCCACAATGGTCCAGCTGCTGCCCGGGTAGATACCCAGGGTGCGGTTCACGTCATAGCCCTCTGCGGCCAGCTCCTGGATGATCTTGTCCCGGTCGCCGCCCACCTCAAAGCCCAGGTGGTGTACGCCGTTCCCGTGCCGGTCCAGGTACTCCTGGAAGGAGCTTTCGCCCCCGGCGGGCTGGTGGAGCTCAATGACAAAATTCCCCATGTCGATATTGCAGACCTTCAGGTCGCAGCTGACAGGCTTGCCCCGGTAGGTGTAGTTGTCGCCGCCTTCCAGGTGGTTCACATGCACCTGGGGGGGCTCGACGCCCAGCAGGGCGGCCCAGGCCTTGGCAGCGGCCTCAATGTCTTTGACAATAATATTGATTTGAATAAAGCCCTCTTTTTTGACAGGCGTGTTCATGGTGCATTCTCCTTTTTTATTTTGACTTATTAGCCCTTCACACTGCCCATGACCAGGCCAGTGGTAAAGTATTTTTGCAGGAAGGGATAGACGCACAGCACCGGCACCATGGCCAGGAACATCTGGGCCGCGTTGGTGGTGCGGGCGTTCACCAGGTTCAGGTAGGTGCCCATCTCCTGGCTGACATTGGTGACGTTCCGGAAGAAGGCCTCCGGGTTGATGACCACGGTTTGCAGATAGGTTTGCAGGGGATAGCGGGTGGTGGCGTTCATGTAGATCATGCCGTCAAACCAGCTGTTCCAGTGGAAGACAAAGGCGAACAGGGTCACTGTGGCCAAGGTGGGGGTGCACACAGGCAGAATGACCCGGAACAGGGTGGAAATATGCCCGGCCCCGTCAATATAGGCGGCCTCCTCCAGCTCCTTGGGCAGGCTGCGCATGTAGTTCATCACCACCAGCATGTTGAAGACGTTCACCGCGCCGGGCAGAATCAGCGCCAGCAGGGTGTCCATCAGCCCGGTCCACTTCACCACCAGATAGTTGGGGATCAGTCCGCCGTTGAACAGAATGGTAATGACAAAGAACCAGGAGAAAATATTACGGGCCCGGAACTCTGTGGTGGATTTGGACAGAGGATAGGCTGTGAGGATGATAAGGGCAATGTTCAGGGCCACGCCCAGAATGGTGCGCTGCACCGAAATGCCCAGGGAGGTGATAAACTGCCCGTTGGTGAGAATGAAGCTGTAGGCCGCGGTGTTGAACTCCACCGGCCAGAAGGTGACCTGGTTGGAGGCCACCGCCACCTTGCTGGAAAAGGACATGGCCAGCAGGTTGATGATGGGCAGAACGCAGATGAGGGACATGGCTGTAAGCAGCAGGTAGTCAAAAGCCATGAAAATTTTACGGGAGGGCGTTGATCTGATCTTCATTCTATAATACCTCCCTCAGAATATCCGGTAGCCGGCAAAACGGTCGGCCATCCAGTAAGACGCGGTGATAAAGACCAGGGACACCCCGGACTTGAACAGGCCCGCCGCGGTGGACAGGGCGAACTGGGTGCGCTCAATACCCAGGCGGTAGACAAAGGTATCCAGAATGTCGCCGGTGGAATAGACCGCAGGGCTGTACAGGTTGTAGATCTGGTCAAAGCCGCCGTTGAGGATGTCCGCCATGCTGAGCACAGTCATGAGCACAATGGTGCTGAGAATGCCCGGCAGGGTGATGTGCCAGGTCTGCCGCCAGCGGCCCGCGCCGTCGATGGAGGCGGACTCGTAGAGGGCGGGGTCCACCCCGGTGAGGGCGGCCAGGTAGATGACCGACTTGAAGCCGAAGTTCTTCCACACATCGGTGACCACCATGGTAATGGGGAACCAGAAGGAGTCTCCCAGGAAGAAGGGCGCCTTGCCCCCCAGGGCCGTGAAAAGCCGGCCCACAATGCCGCTGCTGGGAGAGAGGATATCCACAAAGATGCCGGAGAGGATGATCCAGGAGAGGAAGTTGGGCAGGTACACCATGGTTTGGTAGGTGCGCTTGAGGCCGGACTTTCTCACCTCATTGAGCAGCAGGGAGAAGGTGACCGGGACAATGATGTTGCCTACCATCTTTGCCAGAGAGATGACAATGGTGTTGCGGATGACCGGCCAGAAGTTGGGCATGGAGAACAGATTCTGGAAGTTCTTCAGGCCCACCCATTCTGAGCCGAACAGTCCGTTGGCGGGGTTGAATTTCTGAAACGCGATCACGGTGCCCACCATGCCGCCGTAAGAATAAATGGCCACCAGCACAACAGCTGGAATCAGCATGAGATAAAGGGGCAGCTCCCGCTGAAAGCGGTCTTTGCGCCGGGCGGGACCGGCCGCGGGTTTTTCCAGGGCCTTTCCGGCCTGAGAGGATCGACTGCTCACTGGATGATTCACCACCTAAATGATTTTTGGGGACTGGGGTTTGCTTGGGGACTGGGAAAATGTATTTTTGGAGGAGCGGAAGGGTCTTCCTCCTAGGGCTTGTTTGAAAAATCGAAAACGCCGTCTTTTTACCTAGAAGCAGCCATCTTCTGTGTCGAAAATCCTCGTAATACGCAAGTATTGGCGTAGTTAGCGTAGCTAACTACAGCGGTTCTTCTCCTTGAAGCTGACCGCTTCTGGTCAAAATTCCGTCATTTCCCCTATTTTCAAACAAGCCCTAATCAACGGGCCCGAAGCAAATCTCTTCGCCCCGGGCCCATTGAACCAATTCTTCTATCTCGAAATCAGGAGGTAAGCTTTTTGATGAGAGACTCTCTTTTACTCAGCGGGATAGAGCTTTTCCAGCTCGTCGATGGTCTCCTGTCCGCCGGCATTCAGCCACTCGGTTACAAACTGGTCAAAGTGGTCCACAGGCTTCACGCCGGTGATGATGTCGGTGAACTCCTGCAGCACCATGTCGCCCAGCACAGAGGAATTCTGCACCCAGATGTCGGGAATGTCGTTGGCCATAATGTTGACCACTTCCTCACCAGCCGCCTGGTGGGCCAGGTCGATGGGCATGGAGCCGTAGGGGCTGATCTGTCCCCAGGTGCCGTAGGCGTTGGTGTCGTCCTTCAGGGGGCCGTCGCCATAGCCAAAGCCGGTGGAGTAGTTATAATACTGCAGCGCGGTGCCGCCCAGAGAGTCGCCGGAGCCTGCGTCGATAGCAGCCAGCACCTGCTCGGAGAACAGCTCGGTAGGAATGCCGATGAAGATGGGGCAGAAGCGGTACTGCTCGTCAGCCCAGTAGGTCTTGAAGTCCTCCTCGCTGCCGCTGATGGCAGTCTTCTCGTAGAGGTTCAGGATCTTGATAAGGGCCTCGGGGTTCTCGCACTTGGAGCTGATCATGAACAGATCGCCGGTCTGGTTGCTGAGGACGCCCATCTGGGGCTTTATGCCGTCCACCACAGGAATCCGGTAGGGCCGGGTGATGACGCCGTCGGCCTGATAGGTCAGGTTGAAGGGATGCCAGTCGCCCCAGCAGGCATGATACATCATGCCGATTTTGCCGGTGGCCACGTCGGTCTCCATGTTGGACACGTCCTTCACCACGAACTCGGGGTCAATCAGGCCCTCGTCATACATCTGCTTGGCCACGGTCAAAGCGTCCTTGCAGGCGGGATTCAGGTAGGAGTTGGTGATCTTGCCGTCCTCGCCCCGGTAGAAGATGCCGGTGCTCTGGAAGGCGGGCACGCCATAGGCCGCGAACAGGCCGTTCAGGGTGCCGTAGTTGTTCTGCAGAACATCGCCGGCCATGCCAAAGCCATAGGTATCGTCCACGCCGTTGCCGTCCGGGTCTTCCTTGGTGAACTTGCGGGCCAGCTCTACCATCTCCTCCACTGTGGTGGGAGGCTCAGACTTGGTGTTCTCCAGCCAGTCGTCCCGAATCCACAGGTTAAAGGCCTGGTGGAAGTTGTCTACCATATAGGGGTAGGCGTACATTTTGCCGTCGAACTTTACGCCCTCAAAGCAGTCGGGGAACTGCTCCTCATAGGCCTTTACCGCGTCGGAGGCATACTGGTCGTAGACGCCGGTGATGTCCATAATATAGCCGGCCTCATAGGCCTGCTTGAAGTAGGTGTGGTCGCTGTGGCGGAACACGTCCGGCAGGTCGTCGGAGGCCAGCAGGGTGTTCAGCTTGTTGTTGTAGGCGTCGGTGCTGATATCGGCGGTAAAGGCAATCTCTACGTCGATGTTCAGGTCGTCCTTGATCTTGCGGGTCCACACATTGTTCTCAAAGGTGTCCCCATCCTTGAACTGCTGCACCGCAGAGGACTGCATGCCCACGGTGATGGTGACAGGCTCGGCATAGGGGGCGAGGGGGCCGTCGTCAGGGTTGCCGGTCTCGCCGGTCCCGCTGCTCTCCGCCTCTCCCGAGGACCCGGAGGCCTCAGAGGACTCCGGCTTGGAGGAGGAGCTGCCAGAGCTGGAATCGCCGCCGCAGGCCGCCAGGCTGACCAGCAGGCACAGGGCCAGCAGCAAAGTCAGCACACGCTTGCTCAGTTTGGTTTTCATGTCTCTTTCCATCCTTTCATTTCAGGGTTGCTTGGGTCCGCAGAGCCCGGCGCTGCCGTGGCTTACGGACGGATCTCATAGCGGACGAAAGCGAAGCTTTTGCTGTCAGGAGACCAGGAGTTCACATTGATGGTCCCCTGCCCCCCAAAGAGGGACACAATGGTCTTGAGGGGGCCGCCGGCCGCAGGCATCAGCTTCAGCTCCACGTCCTTGTGGGGGACGTGCTCGTGGGGCTCTACATCGCCTTTGCGATAGCCCAGCATGACCACCCACTGGCGGTCCGGAGAGATGTGAGGGAACCAGATGTTCCAGTCCTCCTCAAAGGTCATCTGGGTCTGCTCCGACCCATCCGCCCGCATACGGAAGGCCTGCATCAGCCCTGCCCGCACCGAGTTGAACCAAATGTACTCTCCGGCGCTGTCATACTCTGGGCCATCGTTCAGGCCCGGCGCGTCGGTCAGCCGGGTCTCCTCGCCGCCCTCCGCCGGAATGGTGTAGACGTCAAACTCGCCGTTTCGCTGGGCGCAGTAGGCAAGGGTCTTTCCATCCGGGGACCAGCCGTGGAGATAGCTGGGCGCCAGAGGCGTCACCAGCCGGGGAACGCCCCCGGTAATGGGCACGGTGTAAATCCGGGACTGGCGGTCCTCTTTGACGCCGTGGCTGACGGCAATGCTCTGGCCGTTGGCGGAGAGAACGTGGTCGTTATTACAGTTCCCCACAAAGCCTGTGTCTATCAGCGTGCTCTCGCCGGTTTTCAGGCAGAAGCGGTAGACCCGCCCCTCGCTGTTATAGACCAGAAAGCTGCCGTCCGGCGACCAGTTGGGAGCCTCGATAAGGTACTCGAATTCCGCCAGAGTCTCACACTCGCCGGCGTCCATATGGTACACCTGGAGGATGGAACGGTCGCGGGAGCGGTCCCACAGATCAACTTTGTCTTGTGCCAATCGCTTTCAACTCCTTTTCCTCCGGAAAGGGCCGGGCCTGGGAAAAACTTCCGAAAATCCGGCATTTTTTGGCCTTCCGGCTATTTTATGCGCCCTTCGACGGTATGTTGTCCAGCAGGGCTATTCATCGGGTTCATTATATCATGATAAACGCGCGTTTGCAAGAGGCAAAATACGATTTAGCATATATGTACTTATTATATGAGTTCATTTTGTGCATAACTCACAATCATACGTTTTCACACCGATTTTTCAGCGATCCCCCTTGACAGCTGAAAGCCAAAAATGCTAGTATATTTCTGCGTGAATGCGTGTTTATATTCTTTTGCCACCTCCTACTTCCTTCCCATTTTCCGCCGCAATATCACAAAGCTTCTTCTATACCACTTTACTTTTCTACCCGTATGTACTAAAATATAAACAGCTATGAACAAGTCAGAAGGAGCGCGGCAGCATGAAACGAATCAGCAGCAACGACATTGCCCGGCTGGCGGGAGTATCCCGCAGCACAGTGAGCCGGGTAATAAACGGGTATTCCAACGTTCCCCCCGAGACCTATGAACGGGTGATGAAGGTCATTAAAGAGCACCACTACTATCCCCAGATTTCCGCCCGGGTTCTTTCGGGCAAAAGCACCAACACCATCGGCCTGTTCTGGGTGGGCCGCAGCCGTTTGGCTATGGACCCTTTGACCAGCCAGTATTTTATGCTGATGGTGGACGCCGCCGCGGAGCGGGGCTATCTGGTGCTGGCCTGCTTTCTGGACGATCTCGAGGAGAAGTCCAATGTGCAGAACGTGCGGAAAATCTTTATGGAGGGGCGCATTGACGCGGGCATTTTCATCGGCGTCAGCAACACCGAGCCCCTTTTGGACGAGCTGCTGGAAATGGACAAGATTGTGGGCATCTTCGACTACTTCCATGAGGGAGAGGACCAGCCCCACCGCATTTCCTCCAATTTTGAGCGGGACTCCGGGGAGGCGGTCATCGACTATCTGTACAGCCTGGGGCACCGGAAAATTGCGGTGATTGACGGGGACCTGAGCCGCCTGAGCTGCATCCACCGCCACGAGAGCTACATGCGGGGCATGCTGAAGCACCGGCTGACCCTGAAAAACAAGTGGATGGCCTATGGCGGCATTGAGGAGAAGACCGGCTACCCTGCCGCCAAGCAGCTGCTGGAGGGCTGTATGGACGACCTGCCCACAGCGGTCTGCGCCAACAACGACGGGGTGGCTTTTGGGGTCTACCGGGCCTGCGCCGAGCTGGGGCTGCGCATTCCGGAGGACATCTCGGTGGTGGGCATGGACGCCCGGCCTGAGGGCAAAACCACTTCTCCCCCGCTGACCTCCTATGCCTATGACTTCCATCAGCTGTTTTCCTCTTTGATCTACCGGGTGATTGACACCATTGAGGAAAAGCCCGACGTGCCCCAGGTGGAGTTCTTCCCTGGCACCCTGTTGTGCCGGGGGTCCTGCGCCCCGCCCAGAACAGAATAAACACGCGTTCATTCTACATGTCTCAACCATAGTAAAAGCATCTTTGCAATCAGCAGAAAGCGAGGACTCAAAAATGGCAGGAATAATCAATAACAATCTGTTGGCCCAGGTGGGCTTCATCGTTCGCGACATTGAGGCCACCAAGCGGAAATTCGCGGAGTTTTTCGGCGTGCCCGTGCCCGACCACTTTGACGGCGGCAAGTATGAGGTGACCGGTACGACAGTAGAGGGCCAGCCCGCCCCGGACGCCAACTGCTGGATGGCCTTTTTCGACGTGGGCCCCGGCATTCAGATCGAGCTGATTCAGCCCAACGGTGTTAAAAGCACCTGGCAGGACTTTTTGGACCAGCACGGGGAGGGCATTCATCACATCGCCTTCCAGGTGAAGGGGATGGACGAGAAAATTGCCAGCTGCGAGAATTTCGGCATGAAATGCGTGCAGCGGGGCAAATATGGCGGGGGCAACGGCGAATACGCCTATATGGACGCCCACGGCGACCTGAAATGCCTGATTGAGCTTTTGGAAAGCTACTGAGGACCGGCCTATGAAGAAGATCATTGTCATCGGCGCCTCTCAGGGCCTGGGGCTGGCCCTGACCCGCTCTCTGCTGGAGGCGGGCTGTCAGACCGCGGCCGGCGTGCTGGGGGACGAGGCCCTTGCCCCGCTGAAGGAGCAGTACCCGGACCAGCTGCTGGTCTTTCCTGGGGACGTGACCGACATGGCCCAGCTGAAAGCCGGAGCCGCCCAGTGTGAGGCCTTTATGGGCCAGGCTGACGCAGTGTGCGTAGTGGCCGGGGTGCTGCTGCCCAAGGACCGGGTCAGGCTGCTGCACGAATGCGACCTGGCCGAGCTGGAAAAGACCTTTCAGGTGAACACCTTTGGCCCCATCCGGGCGGCCCAGAGCTTTTTGCCTGTGCTGCGGCCCGGCGGGCAGTTCTTTGTTGTCACTTCTGAGGGGGTGGGCATCAAGAGCTGCGGCACCTGGGTGCCCTGCTACGGGCTGTCGAAAGCGGCGGCCACCAAGGTCTGCGGCATTCTCAACGCCTCGTATCCTCAAGCGGACTTTTACGCGGTACATCCCGGGCGCATGAACACCGAAATGGGGCGTACTACCGCCCAGATTGAGCCGGAGGAGACTGCCGCCTCCATGTGCCGGATGTTGCAGGGAGAGATTCCGCTGCAGCGGGAGAGCTGGTATATTGACTACAAGGGGGAGGCCATGGAGGCCTGAGAATGGGCCGGCGCTTCTCTCTGCAAAGTAAACAAATGACCCTGTCCGCGGTTCCCGCAGGCAGGGTCATTCTTATTGGGGGGACAAAAGACTATCGCGGAGCCTACCGCGTTGTGTAATACTGCCTTTGGGCTTGTGACGTCTGCCGGACAACGCCGCTGGTTTGCTGTGCCCCAGACCTATTCGGCACAGGCCGTCTGCTTACGGTAGGCTGCGGGCGTCTGTCCTGTCTTCTTCTTGAAAATGTGGGAGAAGTACGAAAAATTGATATACCCCAGCCGGGCGGAGATCTGGCTTACAGACAGCTGGGTGTTTTTCAGCAGGGCGCAGGCTGTCTCCACCCGACGCTCCACAATGTAGTCCAGCAGGGTGATGTTCTCCTGCCGCTTGAAGGCGTGGGAGAGATACTCCGGGTTCACCCCCACATAGGCCGCTATGGTCCCCCGGGACAGGTCGCCATTGATAATGTTGCCGTCAATGTACACCTTCGCCAGGTCCGCCACCGAGCGTTTCTCCCCGCCGGGGTTCAGCTGGGCTCCGGCCTCCTCCATAATTTCCGCCACCCGGGCCTTCACCTGGCCGGGCTCCAGCTCTGTCTGGGGGCCAATGACATAGCCGCCCTTGCCCCGCCGCTTCATCACCCCGTCAATCACCCGTTCCAGGTCCTGCCAGAACCAGCACAGCGCCGCCCGGTTCCAGGCCTGGCGCTCCACGCAGGCGTCCAGATACTCTCCGATCTTCCCCAGCAGCTTCTCCGTCTCCCCCACCTCCAACAGCATGGACCACAGCTGCACCTCCGGCTTGAAGTAGAACACCTCCTGCCGGTCGCTGGTGGCAAGCACCACCACGCCCCCCTCCATCTGCTCCTGACGGCTGAAAAACCGGTACGTCTGCCGGAACTGGGCCGACAGCCTCTCCAGGGGCTGAGGGTCCGCCACGCAGAAGAACAGGCGGGTATTCAGCCACTCCTGGGCATAGCCGTTCATACACTGACAGTCCCGCACCAGGGGCTCGGTGCAGGCCTCCTCTCCCTGGGGATGGCGGATGATATAATAATTGCTGTTGCCCACAAAGGCCGGCAGCACCCCTGTCAGGCCGTCAAAAATGTCCTGGGCAATATTGTTCAGGGCGTACCGTATCTCGTCCCGGCGAAACTGAAACTGGGACTCCTCCGCATAGGGCCGCCAGTGGGAGAACACCAGGGAAAACCGGTCCCCGGCCCGCAGCTCCACCCCCAGCTGCTCCGCCTCCCGGAGGATTGCCCCCTGGTTGTCCGCCACTGTGTTGCTGATCACATTCATCCAGAACTGGTTGACCAGCCCATGCCGCCGCTTCAGCTCCTGGGCCTGACTGTCCTGGCGGCGCTGCTGGGTGGCTTTCTCCACCGCCATGGCGATCACCTTCTCCATCTCCCCGTGCTGGATGGGCTTGAGCACATAGCCCACGCAGCCCAGGGTCAGGGCCCGCTGGCAATAGGCAAACTCCGCGTGACCGGTGAGCACAAAGCTCACCACAGGCAGGCGGCGTTCCTGTATCCATTCCAGAATTTCCAGGCCGTTGCGGGAGCCCAGCTCAATGTCGCAGATCATCACATCCACCCGCTCCTTCTCCAGCACTGCCACGGCCTGGTCCACACTGTAGGCTGTGTGCACCTGGGAAATATTCAGCTTCTCCCAGTCATATTGGGCGCGAATGGTGTTGACGATGAGGATTTCGTCATCCACGATCAGCAAATGGTTCATTCTTCTCCTCCTTTGTCCTTTGGGGACGCTCCACCGCCTGCGGGAACGCCAATCTCCACC
>NZ_JBQISV010000025.1:0-5648 GCF_056800975.1 Acutalibacter sp. | reverse complement strand
GGCTCCCCCCTCCGGCCCTTGGCCTACCCTGACATAGCCCGCGCCGCCGTAGATCATGGAGAGCCGCTGCTGTACATTGTAGATGCCCAGGCATTTCCGCTCCCCGTCAAGGGGGGGCTCTCCCCGCCGCAGGGCCTCCGCCACCTTTGGGGGAAAGCCCGGCCCGTTGTCCGCCACTGTCACCACCAGATATGGCCCGCTCTCCCGGACAGCCAGAGCAGCCGTGCAGGCAAGCCTTGTCACCTGGCTCATGTCAATGGCGTATTTGATGGCGTTCTCCACAAAGGTCTGCACAGCCAGAGGCGGCAGCTTTTTTTGCAGGGCCTGGGGCTCGGCCTGAATGCTGTATTCCAGGTTGCAGGGATAGCGAAAACGCTGGATTTCCAGATATTCCTCCACCAGAGTCAGCTCCTCGCTGAGGCTGATCTCCTCCTCCTTGTTCCTCAGGCTGCTGCGGAAGTACCGGCTCAGGTGCATGGTCATCTGCTGCACCAGCTCGGTCTCTCCCGCCTGGGCCAGCTGATAGACCATGTTCAGGGAGTTCATGAAAAAGTGGGGCTGTATTTGCAGCTGGTAGTATTGCCGGCGAATCCGCTGACGCTGGAGGCGTTCCTCATACACATCCATTTTCAGCTGCTTGATCTCCCCCATCATCAGCTGAAAGGCGGACACCAGCAGCCGCAGCTCCTTATGACTGCCGCCCGCCGGAGGAGGCACGTCCCAGTCGCCGCCGCGCACGCTGTTCATGGCTTGGATTAGCTCCTCCATGGGCCGCAGAATGCGCCGGCACAGCAGCAATGTCAGCAGCAGAAAAAAGCACAGGGCCCCCAGCATACTGGACAGGATGCCGTAGAAGGCCCCGAAGCGCTGGCGGATGCGCTCCTCCTTTACCAGGGCCAACAGAGACAGCTCTCCCCGGCTCAGCCGGCCGCTGGACACCAGATACCGCTCCCCCTTCAGCTCCACATACTCCCCGCCCTCCTGGGCCTGAAGCGACAGGGGCTGCCGGAACATAGGCGCGGGGTCCAGCACCTGCAGGTCTCCGCTGGCAAACAGCACATAGTCAATCTGACTGATGCGGGAGTCCTGCAGGGAGGAGAGCAGGGTGTCCACCGTACACCAGAACCCGGCATAGCCCCCGCCCACAGACAGGGCCTTGCCAATGACATAGCCCCCTTCCGCTTCCAGGGCGAAATAACCGCTGCGGCTGGCTCCGCTGTCCAGATACTCCACAATGCGCTCCTTGGCTGAACTGCGGCAGGCGTAGGTGATTCCGTCCGCATGGGCTGTGAGATATACCTCCTGCTCCGGCAGATAGAGAAAGGTGGCGTCTACTGTGTCATACTGCCGCACCCCCTGCTGCAGCTGGCGCAGCACCCCCAGCGAGGCAGAGATGTATTCCAGGTCTGTGCTCTCCGGCGAGGCGATGGCCTCCACGCTCTCCTCCATGGAGGTCAAGGTCAGCAGATACTGGTCAGCGTAGGAGAGCTGATTGTCAATCATATTGCATTGCAGAATGATCACGTTCCGGTTCAGGTCTGTGGCCTGCCTGCGGGCAATGCGGATGCCGTATATATTCCCCAGGGTGAGCATGACCCCGCACACGCCCCCAAACACGGCCAGAAGCAGCATGAAGTCCGAGCGGATGGAGCGGTCCTGTGGTTTTTTTCTGAACATGGCTGACCCTCCTGGCGGGAATTTTTATGGCGGCAGAGCTTGGGACAGGATGCTCTGTATATTCTATGGGGATTGCAGTGCGGCGCAGCAGGTCTGGCCTGCGCTCCGCAGGGTTCCAGGCTTTTGCTGTGAAGATGCTTCGCGGGTTCAGGGCTTCTCCTTGTGCTCGCCAGAGCACATGATAGCACACCTGGCGGTGGGCAAGTCGCGAAGCCGCGAAGCAACGCGCTACTGGCATCTACACTTTTGGTTTGTTCCCGCGCAGTGCAGTTTGTGGTTATTATAGCATGTTTCTAATAATTTTCAACTTGCGGGAGGCGGCTCATGCTCCCTGCCGCCGAATACACTCCGGCAGGAGGCCGCGATTACCAGATACAGCGTTGTGGGTATCAACGTCACATAGCACATCACCGGGTACGCGGCCATAATGTCCCCGCCCCAGGCTGTCAGCAGCACGCCATATATGCTGGAGCACAGGGACGTGCTCAGCGACGCCAGCAGGAATTGTGCGGAAATCCCTGTGGGCATCTGCGCCGGAGACAGGTCCCGCTGGTAGAGGGCATAGAGGGTCATATAGTACAGCGACTCCCCCAGTCCCAACAAAAAGGTGAACCCATACAGCAGCGCCGGGAAGGCCTCCCAGCTGCCGGTCAGACCCATAAGCAGCTCTACCCCGCCGATGAGCCCCCCGCTGATCAGCACAAAACGCTTCTGCCATATGGGGTGGCGGATGATCCATTTGCCCAGCAGCAGCGAGGCCAGAATGATCGCCAATGTTTTGGGGATGGCATAGGTGGCGCTGGACGCTGCCGAGCGTCCCATTCCCACCTGCACCAGCAGCAGGGCGAAGTTGTTGGAGAGGGTCATCTGGGGGATGATCAGCGGGATGAGCAGATTGGCCACCGCAAAGGACCGCACCCGGAACAGGCTCAGGGGGATGACCGCGTTCTCCTGCCGCCGGCCGTGGCGGAGGAACAGCCCCAGGCACAGCAGAAACAGCAAGGCCAGGCCCCACAACACTGGGGAACGCCAGCTCAGCCGCTGGCCCCCCAGGTTGA
This sequence comes from Acutalibacter sp., assembly GCF_056800975.1. NCBI lineage: Bacteria > Bacillati > Bacillota > Clostridia > Eubacteriales > Acutalibacteraceae > Acutalibacter > Acutalibacter sp. Next base: position 2,913 of record NZ_JBQISV010000025.1, on the reverse strand, counting down.
GGAACACCACCAGGCTCCCTACCCCGCCTATGAGCATGGCCCCGCCGGAGAAGTCAAAGGCCTCATGCCGGACAGCCTCACCGGCAGGCTGGCGGTAGTACCGCAGCAGCATAGCCACTGCCCACGCCGCCAGGGGCAGGGGGTACAGAGGGGTGAGCCAGAAGCCGAACCGGTCGGTGACCAGCCCCCCTAGCAGTGGGCCCAGCAGGTTGCCCATGTTGTTCATCACCGAGTACAGGGACATGTACCGGGGACGCTCCTCCCGGCTGGTGCTGTCCGCCAGAATGCCCACAGGCATGGTGGTAGCCACCCCGGCAAACAGGTTTTTACAGAAGTACCCTGCCAAAAACAGGGGCAGCGACCCGGAGAAGGCGCAGAAAACCGAGCAGCCCGCTGTGCCCAGCACCGAGACCAGCATGGCCCGCCGCCGTCCTGCCAGCAGGGTCAGCCGGCCGGACAGGGCGGAGACAATGGTGGTGGCCGTGGCGCCTGCCACCAGAATCACGGCGTACCACTCCAACGCGTCAAACCCTGCGGCAATGACCGGCAGGGACACGGAGTAGCCCATAATGTCCAGAGTAATGTAAATGCGCAGCAGATATGCCGCGGCCAGGGCCCGTTTGGGGTCGCCCCGCTTTTGCAGTACAGCAGTCATAGCTTGTCCTCTCCTATCGCTCTGTATTCAACGGAGCAGGCCTTGCCGGAAAAGAGAGGGGACGCCGAAGCCTGTCTCTCCGGCGCCCCATTTTCTTCCCTGTTCCGGCCCTCAGGCTTCTTTACTCCGGCGGACCGGCGCCGTCTTCCCCGCGGTCATGCCCACTCGATGCCTGTGAACTTCTTGAACGCGCTCATGCTGATGCGGATGGATTCCAGCTCGTCAATGGCGGTCAGGTCCTGTTCCAGCAGAATATACTCTACCCCCAGCTTATTGCCCACGTTGATGTAGTCCTGAATGGGCAGAATGCCGTTGCCTACCTCGGCAAAGGTGCCCACATGCCGGTTGTCCTGGTGGGTTTGGGAGGAGATGGGCCCGTTGACGTCCACCCGGCCCTCAAACAGGCTGATGGGCTCGCCGGCGTCCTTGGCAAAATCCTTCTGGTGCATCAGGATCAGCCGGTCACCCAGCTTCTCCGCCTCCTCCACCGGGTCCACGCCGCCCCGGGCAGCCCAGTAGTTGTCCTGCTCAAAATACATCAGGTCCGGGTCGCTCTCCCCGGCAATAATCTCCATGACCGTTTTGCCGTCAAACTTCTGATACTCCCAGAAATGGTTGTGGTAGTAGAAGCGCATCCCGTACTGTTTGGCAATCTCGGCGTTCTTGTTCATCTCCTCAATTTTCCGCAGCAGCTCGTCCTTGCCCTCGGGATAGAGGTAGCCGCCGGTGCCGAAGTTCTTTGCCCCCAGATAGGCGTAATAGTCTGCCATGGCCTCAAAATCTCCGGTGTAGTAGTGGCCGCCCACCAGCTGAATGCCCGTGTCCGCCAAAAACGCCTTTGCCTCCTGCCGGGTGAGCCCCAGGCCGTAGCCCTTCTCCGCCTCGCCAATAGGGAACCGGGCCGAGCAGAAGGGCTCGATGTACTTATAGCCTGCCTCTGCCACAGCCTTCATGGTGCCCAGGCCGTCCTTCATCAAATGCTCCTTGACTGAATAAAGCTGAATACCGACTTTCATAGTTGCCGCTCCTTTACTTGTGTTTTGATTTTGCTTCTGTTTTTGGGCACAGGGGACGTTCAGCTGTCCCACTGGGTGCCGTGGAACTTGCGGAAGGCCTTCATGCTGGCCTCAATAGACGCCATCTCTCCGATTTGGGTCTTGTCCTGCTCCAGCAGCACATACTGAATCCCTACCCGGTTGCCTGCGTCAATGTAGTCCTGAATGGGGAGCAGCCCGGTGCCCACCTCGGCGTACAGCTCCAGCAGGCGGGTGGTCTGGTCAAACTCCGGGGTGATGGGGAAGTCCTGTCGCAGGTACTCCCAGATATTCACCGGCACCCGGGCGGCCTTGCTGAAGTCCTTCTGATGCATCAGAGGGATGAGCCGGCTTTGCCAGCGGTCCAGCTCCTTCACCGGGTCCACGCCGCCTCTGGCCGCCCAGAAGGTGTCCAGCTCATAACAGACCGTCTCCGGCGTGTTCTCCATAATCAGCTGAATGACCTGCTTGCCGCCAAACTCCTGGTACTCCCGGTAGTGGTTGTGGTAGTAGTACCGCAGGCCGTGCTTTTGGGCAATCTCCGCGTCTTTTGCCATGAGGGCGCACTTTGCCAGCACGTCCGACTGCCCGCCAGGGAAGTGGGCCCCGCCGCTGCCTACCTGCTCCACGCCCAGGGCCTTGTAGTATTGGCAGAACGCCTCAAAGCCCTCGCAGCCCAGGGGGTAATAGTGGACGCCCACCACCTGCAGGCCTACCTCCTTCAGAAAGGCCCGGGCCTCATCCAAGCCCATGTACAGGCCGAAGCTGGTCTCGTCGCCGGGCTGGGGATGACAGAAGGGCTCTATGTACCGGTAGCCCAGCTCCGCCACCTGGCGGAGAGTGCCTTTCGGGTCCTTGGCAAGGGCCTCCTTTACAGAAAACAGTTGAATGCCTACCTTCATGATACGACTTCTCCTTTCTTTTTTTCGTCGCGCCAGTTCCGTTGTACAAATCACCGCCAACAGTCCCGCGCTAATTGCAGTATGCAAATAAACCTCGCGGCCAGCAGCACCATCAAACCGCGACCACATGCCTTGTCTCCCGCAGCCTGTAGCGCTGGCGTGCCAGCGCGCTCCGCGAATCGGGTCCAGCGTCACGCTGGCCAGCAGCACCATCAAACCGCGACCATATGCCTTGCCTCCCGCAGCCTGTAGCGCTGGCGTGCCAACGCGCTCCGCGAATCGGGTCCAGCGTCACGCTGGCTAGCTACACCATCAAACCGCG
>NZ_JBQISV010000024.1:0-25689 GCF_056800975.1 Acutalibacter sp. | reverse complement strand
CGGAAGGTGTAGTAATTCTGGCCGAAGATGGTGGGGTTCAAAAACGGTACTGGCTGAAGATGTCCATGGCGTCATTCTGCACCGGGGTGCCGGAGAGAATCAGCTTGTACCGGGCCTGGTCGCCCAGGCGGTGCATGGCCTTGCTCTGAGCGGCGTCGAAGGTCTTGATGCGCTGGCTCTCATCGCATATAATGAGGTCGGCGTCAAAGGTTTGCAGGCGCTCAAAGATACCCTCCCTCCACGTACTTTCATAATTTATCACCGCCACCAGCAGCGCCGGGAACGGCCACTTTTTCAGGTCATCCAGTTCCTTGAGGCGCTGCGCTTTGGTACCCAGCAGGGTGCGCACGGTGTAGGGGAAGTCAGCATACTCCTGGAACTCTTTGGGCCACACGGCGCACACACTGGTGGGGGCCACGATTAGCACTCGCCGGAGGTGCCCCAGCTTGTAGCCGGTCCCGGCCACGGCGATGGCTGTTAAGGTCTTGCCACAACCCATTTCAAATAAGAAACCGAAACCTTTACCGCTCATGCACACCCCTCCTTTTTTTCCGCCGCTGGTGATAGCCGGTGGTCGTTCTGGCCGGGAGGCCATTGCGGTATCGCCAAGCATATACCCCGCCAGGGGACACTCCCAGCTTGTCAGCAATTTGGCCGTCATTGAGGCCCTGGTCATAGAGCCGCCGGGCTTCCTGCTGATCCAGCTGCTTTCGTTTCTTGCGGGTCGGCGGGGGCGTGTCCAGCACTACCCCCTCTCGGATCAGCGCAGCAGTAATGTCCGAGGGACCGGCGCCGTTCAGCTGAGCCAGAATCTTGACCGCCTTTTTCGGGTCAAGGCCGTTGCGGTAACGCCTTGCGATTTCGGCATCGCTCATGGGTAATTTCATCGGATACCCCCTTTTATCTAACGATAATTTCTGTATGGATTTCTTTCTTGCTACAGCCATGCTCCGCAGCTAATTGTTCTTTTGTGGCTGCAATTTCACCTGGAAAGCTCCCACGAACTGTAATTGCGCATAGTTCTTTGTCCTGCAAGTAAAATACAATCCACGGCTCTTTCATTGAAATCACCCTTTCCAGTCCTTCAGCCGGATAATATTCCCCTCCGGCGGTACCCATCCAAACTCCAGCAGGGCCATATTTGCCCCTCTCACCTGATGAGCGTACAGCGGTAGTTTCACCGGGTACTTGTAAAAGGGCCTGGGTTCAGGGTTTGTGCGCTCCTGATCCACTGCGTCCAGCACCCAGCGCAACTCCCGACGGCGGGTCTCTACACTGGGAGTCAGCCGTACCAATCCAGCCAGCTTGTCCAGCAGTTCCAGGTCAGCGGTACCACGCAGCTGCTTTGTGGTCTTGTCCCAGCGCATTTTGTTCCAGCTTTTGATAATGGTAAATTGGGCGGTGTCCACCTCAATCAAAATGAGAGCGGTGCCCTGCAATGCCATTTTCATTGACAACCGGTTCCTTTCTCGATATAATGATAGTGGTTTTTTAAGCCTGCCGCTTTCCCGGTGCCAGCCGGGGAGCGGCTTTTCCTATTCATGTTCAGCCTCCTGCCGAAGCAAAGCGGCATATTCTTTCAGCAAGCCGATCTGTCTGGCCTGCTCCAGGTTGATGTTCTCATAAAGTCCCAGCTGCTCGTCCCTCAGCGACAGGACTTCCCGGATCCGCTGTATTTCCTCGTTCTGAAGCTGGATGTAATGCTGCTGCCAGAGGATGCAGGCCAGGGACGCGATGCCGCAGAGCATGGTAATCATTGACCGTATCATTCCTGCCACCAAGACTTTTTCCCCCTCATCCTCAGGGTGTCCCGGATAATTCGCGACACCGTCCAGTAGAATACGGGGAGGAATAAGGCGAAAACTTCCCCGCCCAGCGCCTCATAGCCACGTTCGGCAAGGGCCCGAGTCTGTCCGGCCCGGAACAGCAGGATTCCGGCCACTGTCAGGGCGGCGTATTTGGCTACGGCCGCGATACGGATATGGTCCCGTAGCCGCCACTTCCTTTCTTGGCGGAAGAGGTTTGTCGGTGCGCGGCGTTCAATCTTCATTGGCATGGTTTTAACTCCTTTCAAATTCCCAGCGGCTGGCCCTGGTGTGCGGCCACCGCGCGGGTTGTGCGTGTCCGGGCTTTGCTGGGCTGTTTTTTCACGGGGCCGCTGTGGTCAGCTATAAACTTGTCTACTCCGGCCTGGGTCACTCTGGTGGAGCTGCCCACCGTTACCGGCTCCCCGAACTTCCCCGCGCGTACCCACTCTCGCACCGTGCTTTTGGACTTGCCCAGCATCTGCGCCAGGTCGTCGTAGGTGTACAAGCGGGTGGTGGGCTGGGGCTCATCACGGGCGCGGCTTTGTTGGTCCAAGTATTCTAGGCAAAGCATCAGGGCCTGCGCTACAGCCTGACAAACTTCCTCACGGGATAAAGGTTTCATGGTTATTCCCTCCCATTTTCCTGAACCGTCATATAGTCATACAGTTTGGCTTTCAGGACAATCAGCTGGGCCTCTGCCGCCTCGGCCCGGGCCTTGTACTCGGCAAGCTCGTTCGCCAGCTGGCCGACCTGCACCGTGCGCTGGGCCAGCTGTTCCCCCAGATCCTGAGCCTGCTCCACCGGGTTCCCGGAGAAGTCGTTGTCGATGTTCTCTTCGGCGATATCGAACACGCCGCGGAAAGCGGTGGCATTGTAGCTGTTCGGCCCCAGGCCGGCCACCATAGCCTTGATCTGCTGCAGGGCTTCACGCTCCTGGTCTTTAGTGATTTCTACGTTGTTCGTACACATTTTCTTTTTCCTCCTTGCAAGCCAGCAGGAGGTGTGGTAAAATAATCCTGCGGGCCTAATCGTGTTAATGGTGTAGGTCTGCAAGCCCTGGTGAGTGTTTCCGGCACTCACTGGGGCGCTTTATTTTTCGTCGAAGGGGTTCTTTCCTAACTCTCTAAGTAATGCGGGGCCATCAAGAGAGTTTTCTCGCCCTTCCCAAACCGCATAGGTAATGGCCCGGAAAAGGTCAAGCGACATATAATCAAGAGGGTCATCTGGGTCAGGGCCACCAGTTACAAACAGCCCATGTCTGGTTTTCTGCACCTCATATTTATTCTGGAGGCAGTAGGCATAAAGACGTGGGTCTTGTTCTTGCAATTCGTTCATAGCGGAGGGCGCGTTCAATGTCCAGGGAATGATCCGGGCTTTGGCGACTTCCTCTAAAGTTACGCCGTATTGATTGCAGGTGATTTGTGCCTGCAATGCGACCACTCTCGGAGGCTGGCCAGCGTCAATCAGGACTTTTCCGACCGTGTCTACCAGTTGGGCCACACCGACCACGTGCTTTTCGCGCTCAATCTCAGAATTTCTACTATTCACGTGTTTACTCCTTTCTTGCCCCGGACAGATAAAGCAACCGAAATGTCTCACGACCCTTTGGGGTGACCAGCGTCTGGGTCCCTGCCCACTTGGTTTTAGCATTAAAGCTCTCTTTTATCTCGAACAGGCCATCGTTTTTGTCGGCGTAGGGCATCAGTTTGCCCCGTTTGTCCCGGTAGAGGTACTTGCGTTCCAGCAGGAAATCAATAAACTTTTTTTGCGGAATGCCTAGCTGATTGGCGGTCTCACGGAAATTTGTCAGGGTATTGCGCTCCACCAGTTCATCGAAGTAGTCGGCTTTCGGAGCCATGATTTGATTCTGCACTGTCAAGTTGGCAATCCGGGCATCGCGTGCGGCCAAAATATGGTCAGCTACTTTCATGGCCTTTGCCATCAACTCTTCCGGGGTCATATCCTGCTGACCAGCTATGTACCCCCCGGTCTTGCGAATACTGGGCAGAATTTCATCGGCTATCAGAGCCTGGAAAGCCTTGGCGGTCTCATTTTTGGCCTTCATGGCCAGCCGGTAAAAGATATTTTCCGATATGTATTCCGGCCTCTTTGTACCGTCCCCACAAGTGGGGACGCCAAAGTCTTCCAGATACCGGTCCACCCTTTCCCAGCGAACAACCTCGTTGCCGCTATGCGCAGTTTGTGTAAATCCCAGCCCTCGGGAAATGTCCTCCAGATTCAACTGGGCCGTACCCTCAGCATCCAGGTAACCTCGGACGCCTTTGATGGTGATGATGTCGTTCATTTTGTTTGCTCCTTTCTAACAGTTATGGAATAGGTCACTCACTTCACAATTAAGCACTTTCGCTAATTGCGGCAAGAGATTACTCGGCGGCTTACGCTCTCCGGTTTCCCACATCGTTATCGCGGAAGCCGACTTATAGCCTAACTGTTGTGCCAATTCTTGCTGGGTCATATGGGCTGCTCGTCGTAATTCCCGAATGCGGAAAGCAGTCTGCATTTTATCACCTCTTTCTCTTGAACACGTTACGTGAGCATTATAGCACACGAATTGCAAATTGTCAACACAAAAAGTGAGCATTTTGCAATTTCTTCTTTTTACTCTTGCTTTTGTTCACAAATCGTGATTGAATATAGGAAAGGAGGAATTGAGTGATGTTTAGGATACGCCTTAAAAAACTGCGGGAAGAAAAAAAGATGAACCAGAGAGAGTTTGCTGCCGATTTTGGTGTATCACCTGCGACAGTTGGTATGTGGGAAAGTGGTGCACGAGAGCCTCGTACCCTTGAACAGTTGCAAAGACTTGCTGATTATTTTGAAACTACAGTTGATTACTTGCTAGGCCGAACAGATGACCCTTACGATTATGAAAACGATCCGAAACAGTTGCTTGAGGATATTCCGCTTGAGCAGCTACACTACTACCAGGAAGAAGGGCTTTCCGAAAAAGAAATTATCAAACGTCACCTTGCTTATCAAGAATCAGTTGCCAACGAGGCGTTAAATGAAAAAAGGCCCGCCTTTTTGGGCGAACCTAAAATATCGGATGAATCAATTATGTTTGCCCTCTGGGGCGATACCAGTAATATTACTGATGATGATTTGGAAGATGTAAAGCGGTACGCCGCTTTCATCCGTGAAAGGAAGCGAAAGGATGACTGATCTGATGGGTCTTTACCGGCTTGCCGAAGAGCAAGGCGTTACTGTTGACTGCTTTCAGCTCGGGGCGCGGGAGTCCATATCGATTCAGGAAGGTGAAGAGTGCTTTATCGCTATCGACCCATTCCGGCTTTCTTCGTCTCAAGATGAAAAAATGAAGCTGGCCCATGAGCTGGGGCACTGCGTGACCGGGAGCTTCTATAACCGACATTCTGGCCTGGATATCCGCCAGAAACATGAGAACCGAGCAGATAAGTGGGCTATTGAAGAACTGATAGGCGAGGCGGCTTTGAATGAGGCTGTGTCCGCAGGAAACACCGAAGTGTGGCAGTTGGCTGACTACTTTAATGTCAGCGAGGAAATGATGAAAAAGGCAATCTGTTATTATAAGTTTGGTAATCTGGATGTTGAAAGTTATTTTGGATAATAAAAAAGCCGCTTTCGGTGCTACCAACACCAAAAACGGCAGACAATGGGCCGGATAGGGCACACATCGCCTCGACAACGATATTGTACCCCATCCCGCCCTGAAAAGCAAGAGAGAACGTATTTTCTCTTGCGGAAAGGACGGTTTTTATTTTATGAAAAAAAGGAAGGACGGACGCTATCAGAAAAAAGTCACACTAGCAGATGGCCGGCAGAAGCTGGTCTATGGCCGCACCATTGCTGAGGTGAACCAGGCCGCCGATCAGCTCCGGGACCAGGACCGGCAGGGCCTTGTAGTGGGGGACACCACCACGGTGGACGAGTGGGCCAAGACGTGGTTTGTTACATACAAGAGTGGCCTGCGGAATAACACCCAGAACGCATACCGCAATGCCTATAACAACCACATCCTGCCCTTCATTGCCACGCGCAAGCTGCAGGAGGTGAGGCCTGTCCACGTCCGGCAGGTGATGCAGGCCGTAGCAGACCAATCAGAATCCCTCCAGGGAAAGGTGCTTGTCACTATGCGGCAGCTGTTCACCACGGCCCGGCAGAACGGACTCATGCAGGGGGACCCCACCGAGGGCATAAAAATCACACCCCATGCCCGGCCCAAGAAGAAGGAGTACCTCACACTGGAAGAACAGGAGGCGCTTATGGCCGCACTGGAAAGCGCCGACCCCCGCGCCCGGTGCTTTGTGGGGCTGTGTCTTTACTGCGGCCTGCGCCGGGAGGAGGCTCTGGGGCTGCAGTGGGGCGACATACAGGGGGACAAGCTGACGGTGAACCGGGCGGTCACGTTCCTGAACAATCAGCCGGATCCCATTCAGGAGCTGAAAAGCAAATCCGCCCACCGCACTCTCCCTGTTCCCCAGCGCCTGCTGGACTTGCTGGCAGCTGTGCCCCGAGTAAGCCTTTATGTCATCGCCTGTGCCGATGGGGAAGTTATGACCCGCATCGGATTCCGTCGGATGTGGGACAAGGTAAAGCGGGCGGCTCCCTGCGAGGTGCGGCCTCATCAGCTGCGGCACAGCTATTGCAGCAACCTCTACCGGGCGGGTATCGATCTGAAAACTGCCCAGTACTTGATGGGCCATGCCACTATCCAGATGACCGCCAACATATACACCCATATGGAGAAAGAGGATGCCTCCGCCTCCCTGATCCAGTTGGAGCGATACCTCTCCGGCGGTGGTCAGGAGGGTAGTCAGACTGGGGACAATTTTTCAGAAAGTAGTCAAAAGGTAGTCAACCCATGATTGGCCCCACCTGACCACACAAAGCAAAAACCCCAGAAACCGTATAGTTTCTAGGGATTTCACTGGTGGGCGCTAACGGACTTGAACCGCTGACCCCCTGCACGTCAAGCAGGTGCTCTAGCCAGCTGAGCTAAGCGCCCTTACAAGAGAATATTATACACCATCCTTCTCTGAAATGCAAGTCCTTTTTCAGCTTTTTTTCGTATTTTTTGCTCTGGGGACGGGACCATAGAGCCTTATGGGGAAACAGCCCCCCTTTTGAAAAAACCGCAAAAGGACCCCAGGCCATACATGGTACAGCCTGCGGTCCTGGTGGGAGGGATATTTCCGGCCTTCAGGCAGGTGCTACAGCTGGCTGTCCTCCAGCCGCTGGTTCAGCCAGGCCAGCACATCGGCATACACCTGCTCCTTGCCCTTTTCGTTGAGCACCTCATGGCGCATACCAGGGTAGAGCTTCAGCCGCACGTCCCGCAGCCCGGCACCCAGCAGCCAGTCGGCCACCTGGCGGGGGCCCTCGCCATAGCGGCCTACCGGGTCCTGGTCTCCGGCAATCAGCAGCACAGGCAGTTCCTTGGGCACCTGCCGGGCCCATTGAAGGGAGGAGATCTCTCCCAGCCCGGTAAACAGGTCCCGATAGCCTGCGGCAGTGAAGGGAAAATTGCTGAGAGGGTCAGCCTCAAAGTCCCGGCACACACTGTCATCGGTAGACAGCCAGGCAGAGGCGTTCACCGGGCTTTCGATGCGCCGGTTGTACCCAGCGGTGGCCAGGGCGTTCAGCCGGTCCCCTCGGGAGTGGGGGCCCAGAAGCCTCAGCTGCAGGCCAGCCAGGGCCTTGCCTGCGGGAACGCCGGGGTTTTTACCCATTGTACCGCAAAGAACACACCCCCTAAGCCCCTGCCCATACCGGATCAGGTAGGACCGGGCCAGAAAGGAGCCCATACTGTGGCCCATCAACAGCACCGGCAGGCCGGGGTAGTCCTCCATTGCCTGGCCGGTCAGGGTTTTCAGGTCGCTGACCACATGCTCCCACCCGTTTTCGTCGGCAAAATGGCCCTTAATCTGGGCCGAGCGGCCATGCCCGGCGTGGTCGTTCATATAGACGGCAAAGCCGTTCTCAGCCAAAAAGCGGGCAAAATGGCCATACCGGCCGCTGTGCTCGGCCATGCCGTGGGCAATCACCAGCAGGGCCCGGGGAGCCCCATCCACCCAGCGGCGGGAGAAGATCCGCCCCCAGCCGCTGCTGGCCGGGCGGAACCATTCCTTCACTTCAACAGACATGCTGCGCCTCCTTTAGAAAAGGTCCAGAATATGACAGGGCTTGGAATAGAACACCTGCCCAAGAGCCGGGCTGGGCCGGTGGACCTGAACCCCTAGGGTATAGGCCAGGCTGGCCCCGTCCCGGGCTCCGCCCAGCAGCACGGCCAGGTCCCCCACATCCAGGGTGACGTCCGGGGCCTCGTTGGTGGGCTCCACCTGGTTGGGCTGTCCGGGGGCAAAGCAGAGGGCAAAGCTCCTGTTGTTCTCCGGGATGATGCTGTCCGTCACCCCCAGCACCAATCGGCCCTCGCCCCGGCAGCGGCAAAGCTCCAACAGGGCTCTGGCATTGACAGCCCGGGCCATGCCGTTGAGCACAGAGCTGCAATTCATGCCGCTGAGCTCAGGGAGCAGCGCGGTCAGGTCTATATGGGCAGGCACGCAGAACTGGATATCCTCAAAGTTGGCGATAAATGCTGTGCGGACAAAGCCCAGCAGACCCATGAGGGCCTGGGGGCTGGCAAACAGAAACGCGTCCTTTGAGGAGAACTCCGGCACACAGTGGAGGGTATCCTTCTGCCGGGTGCCCACCAAAAAGCCGCCGGGCAGGCCTGCGCTGTCATACCACACAAAGACCCAGCGCTTAGCCGCCAGGGGCTGATCTCCCTCTAAGGCCTTATCAAAGGTCTCCCGCAGGCAGGAGAAGTTCACGTCTCCATACATTTTGTTATAGACCTCCAACAGGGGGGCAAGGCTGTCCCCAGGGAACAGCTGCCGGACCGTGCCCTCCACCTGGGGCAGGGCACGCAAATCCTGAAGCCTCACCGTCCAGCGGATGGTCCGGGCAGCAGAGGCAAAGCCGAACTGTCTATAATAGGCCGTGCTGAAGGGGTACAGGTGGGAGAGCGCGTAGCCCTCGCTGTACAGGTCCCGCAGAGAGGCCTCCATGCAGGCCCGAATGGCCCCGCCCCGGCGGTGTGCGGGCAGCGTAGCCACGCCGCCTACCCCGCCCATTTTGACAATATGGCCGTCAAAGCGCACCTCCTTATGGTTCATCACCAGAGAGGCCGCAGGAGGCTCCCCCTCCTGGGAGAAAGCGCCATAAAGCGCCTCCTTGGGGTTGACCTCCGCAGCCGCAGCCTTTTCCTGTTCCTTCTCAAACTCAAAGGGGCTCTCAAAGGCCACAGCCATATTCAGCCCCGCCCTCCAATACTCCCCCGGCGCCAACTTCCTAGCAAACACTCCAACCACTTCCTTTTTTTAATCCGCCTTTTTGGTGGTGCAGGGCGCAAGGCCCTACCACGATGCTGATAAGTTTTTTTAATCCGCCTTTTTGGTGGTGCAGGGCGCGAGGCCCTACCACGATGCTGATAAGTTTTTTTAATCCGCCTTTTTGGTGGTGCAGGGCGCAAGGCCCTACCACGATGCTGATAGGTTTTTTAATCCGCCTTTTTGGTGGCACAGGGCGCGAGGCCCTACCACGATGCTGATAGGTTTTTTTAATCCGCCTTTTTGGTGGCACAGGGCGCGAGGCCCTACCACGATGCTGATAAGTTTTTCTAATCCGCCTTGCGACTGGCACGGGGCGCAAAGCCCCACCACGACGCTGATAAGCTTTTTTATCCTCCTTGCGACTGGTATAGGGCGCAAAGCCTGCCCCAAAGATGTTTCTTAAATCTGTCTTGTAGCATGTACGGGGCGCAGAATTCTACTCCAACGCTGACAGACGTCTCACCCCGCAACAGTAAGTAGGGTATGAGCTCAACGCCCTATCTCAATACATTTTATTCACCTTATACATGGAAGTGCTAGCACACCCCATGTCAAACCATACCTTAAAAGCCCCGCGGCCAACTACCACCCACAAACCGCGACCACAAGCCTCCCCGCTCAGCCCCCACTAAGGGCTGGCGTGCCAGCCCACCCCGCGACCTGGGTCCAGCGTCACGCTGGCCAACTACCACCTACAAACCGCGACCACAGACCTCTCCGCTCAGCACTCACTAAGGGCTGGCGTACCTATGAGTTGGCTTCGCCAACTCAGCGCCCCGCGAATCGGGCCCAACGCCACGCTGACCAACTACCACCCATAAACCGCGACCACAGACCTCTCCGCTCAGTACCCACCAAGGGCTGGCGTGCCAGCCCACCCCGCGAATTGGGTCCAGCGTCACGCTGGCCAACCACTACCTACAAACCGCGACCACAGACCTCTCGCTCAGCACCCACCAAGGGCTGGCGTGCCAGCCCGCTCCGCGAACCGCCTGCGGGGCACCCGCCGCGAACTGGGTCCAGCGTCACGCTGGGGGTTACATTTGGGTGGGGGCGGTTACTTTAAAGAGGGAGAGGGCGTTTTCGATGACGGTTTTGGCGGCAGTGCACAGATTCAGCCGGGCCGCTGCCAGGGCGGGCTCGGCGCCCTTTACCCGGCAGGCATTGTAGAACTTGTGGAACAGCGTGGACACGTTGAGCACATACCGGGTAATCCGCGCCGGGTCCATGGCCCGGGCTGCGCCCGCCACCTCTCCTGTGAAATTCGACAGCAGCCGGATCAGCTCCAGCTCCTCCGGGGCCGTGAGCAGGGCCAGCTCCTCCAGGGTGCAGCGCCGGGGCTCTATGCCCTCGCCCTGCAGCTTGCGCAAAATGCTGCAAATGCGGGCATGGGCATACTGCACATAGTACACCGGGTTTTGAGCGTCCTCCTTCACCGCCAGGTCCAGGTCAAAGTCAATGCGGGTGTTGGGCTCGTAAGAGTTGAACAGAAACCGGGCCGCGTCAATGGGAACCTCGTCCAGCAGGTTCGCCATAGTGATGGCCTTGCCGCTGCGCTTGGAGAGCTTCACCGCCTCCCCGTCCCGCACCAGACTCACCATCTGCATCAGCACCACCTTCAGCCGCTCCGGGTCAATGCCCAGGGCCGCAATGGCCGCCTTCAGCCGGGGCACATAGCCGTGATGGTCTGCCCCCAGCACGTTAATGGCTGTGTCAAAGCCCCGGGTCACCAGCTTGTTGTGGTGATAGGCAATGTCCGGCACAATATAGGTGGGCACCCCGTTGGAGCGCACCAGCACAAAGTCCTCCGAGCCATAGGCCTCCCCCTTGAACCACAGGGCCCCCTCCTTCTCATAGGTGCAGCCCTTTTCCTTCAGCAGCTCCACCACCCGGTCCACCGCGCCGTTCCCGTGCAGGGTGGACTCGTGAAACCAGTTGTCATACTCTACCCGGTAGCGCTTCAGGTCGTCGTGAAGCACCTGGATATTCTTGGGAATGGCATAGGCGACGAGGGCCTCCCGGCGGGCCTCGCTGTCACAGTCCACATATTTGTCCCCGTGCATCTCTGCAAAAGCCTTGGCGTTTTCGGTGACGTCCTCCCCCAGATAGCCGTCCTCCGGGAAGGGAAACTCGGGCTGGAACAGCTGCATGTACCGGGCCTCGATGGAAAGACCGTAGCGGTTGACCTGGTTGCCCGCGTCGTTGACATAGAACTCCCGCTCTACCTTATACCCGGCAGCCTCCAACACAGCCGAGAGGGCGTCGCCCAGCACGCCCCCCCGGGCGTTGCCAATGTGCATGGGGCCCGTGGGGTTGGCCGAGACATACTCCACCAGCACACGCCTGCCCTGACCCAAGCCGCTGCGGCCGTAATCCCTGCCCAGAGACTCAATGTCTTGGAGCACCTGGCCGTAAAAGCCCGCGTCATAGGTAAAGTTGAGAAAGCCGGGACCGGCAATCTCGCAGGACTGAAACAGCGTGCCGGTCAGCTCAATATGGCTTTGAACCGCCTCGGCAATTTTGCGGGGCGCGGTGTGAAAGGCCTTTGCCCCGGCCATGGCGGCGTTGCTGGACCAGTCCCCATGAGAGCGGTCCCCAGGGACCTCCAGGGCGAAGGGGGGCAGGGGGGCCTGGGGCAGCTCTCCGGCGCTGATTGCGGCCTGCAGGGCTTGCTCTATGGCCCCCCGCAGCTGCTGTGTTGCTTTTGTGACTAGCTGTGACATGGTTTCCAATTCCTTTCCGGGCGGGCCAGCCGCCGTTATCTTCTACTTTCGTGAGATTCGCCGCCCAGGGAACAGGCGGCGGACATTCTGTGCTTTCTCTTGAATCCACTGCCGGAAAAATGCTTTCCAGCCTTTTATTTTCGTTTTTTATGGGGTTCCTCTGAATCTGCTGCCAGTACGCTGTCTGACTTCTCAATCCCGCCAAGCCGTCTGCACCTGCAGGCTCTGCCTTAAGAGCCTGCATTCACAGCAAATGGACACTGTGTGAGCGGTGATTTTTCCCCATAGGACTGGCAGCGGAGCGTCCCTTTCACAGATTTTATGCAGGGACAAATATGATCCTACTCCGTGAAAGAACCGGCACCCTGGGAGAGACAGGCGGACACGCTGGCCCGCCCCCTGGCCGTAAGTCAAATAAATTGCGCGGTAGGACACACCCCTAGCAGGCGCCAGCTTGACGGCGAAAATGCTCTGCCCGCTGATGAAAAAATTTCCCGTCCCTGGGGTATCCCCCGCTATGAGTACAGGCTCTAACCATCTGCCAGGGGCCTTGGACCCGCCGCTTTTGCAGCCTCAGCACCGGGGCTCCGGCAGGGGGATTACCTCTACCAGAAGCTCGTTGCTGCTGGAAAGATTCGAGTCAATGTCCAGGGTGTACTTGATCTCCAAGGACCCTCCTCGGCTGTGCAGGGCCTCCTTCAGCTCGCTGGTGAACACCCCCACGGTCAAAGAACCGAACCCGGTGTCGTAGTGGCAAAAATGCCGCCGCCCCAGCTCTAAAATCAGCCGGGTAGAGGAGCCTGCCCGAATCATGGTCACCTTGCCCGGCTCCACCTTCAGCACAGCGGTGTGCGAGAGCCGGGGGTCCTCCTCGTCGTATTCCTTGTAGGCAATAAAGCGCACACCCTCCCTCTCGGAATAGGTCCCGGTGGTGGAGAGGCAGACCTCTCCGGTGTCCTCCTCCTCATAGACCTGCCTGCCAGTGATGTTGATGGTGTAATCCTCCTTCAGCATACTCCCTGCCCTCCTTTATCTCCTGTTTTTTGTGGTTCAGTAGCTTTCTATATCCTCCACCCGCCGGCCCTCTACCCCGTGGCCCAAAAACAGTCCGGCCCCGGCGGCAAAGTCCTCCGGCGCGTCGGTCACATAATAATCCGCGGTCCGGGGCTGGCCGGGGGCGCACAGCATATCCCGGTCCTTCAGGTATTCTCCCAAGGCCAGCGCAGCCTCCCGGCCGCTGTCAATCAGCACCGTGTCCGGCCCCATCACCCGGCGGATGATGGCGCTGATGAGGGGATAGTGGGTGCAGCCCAGAATCAGCACATCCACCCCGGCCTCCCGCAAGGGGGCCAGATACCGCTCTGCCGCCAGCCGGGTAATCTCCTCCTCCGGCGAGACAAAGCCGCTCTCCACCAGGGGCACAAACAGCGGGCAGGGCTGGGACAGAACCTGCAGAGAGGGGTCCAGCCCGGCAATGGCCTGGGCATAAGCGCCGCTGCGAATGGTGGCGCTGGTGCCGGTAACGCCAATCCGCCCCCCGCGGCAGGCCTTAACCGCTGCCCGGGCCGTGGGGCCCACCACATCGAAATAGGGAACCGGCAGCGCGGCCCCAATGTCGGCGGCAGTAGAGCTCACCGTGCCGCAGGCGGCCAGCACGGCCTTCACGTCGTGCCGGGTGAGAAAGGCCATGTCCTGGCGGGCATAGCGGCGCACGGTCTCCCGGCTGCGGGTGCCGTAGGGCACCCGGCCTGTGTCTCCGAAATAGACCACGCTCTCTCCGGGCAGGAGCTCCTCCAGCTCCTTCACTGCCGTCAGCCCTCCCAGGCCTGAGTCGAACACCCCAATGGGCCGGTTATCCATTCTTCACGCCCGCTTTCTCCAGGGCCAGCTCAATCAGCCGGTCCAGCAGCTGGCTGTAGCTCATGCCGCTGGCTGTCCACAGCTTGGGGTACATGCTGATGGAGGTAAAGCCCGGCAGGGTGTTCACCTCGTTCAGCACCACCTCGCTGTCCTTTTCCGTGACAAAGAAGTCCACCCGGGCCAGGCCCGAGCAGTCCAGCATACGGTAGGCCCGCACCGCGGTCTCCCTGATTTTTTCCGACACAGCCTCATCCAGCCGGGCGGGAATATACAGCTGGCTGGTGCCGTTGATATATTTGTCGTCATAGTCATAAAACTGGGCAGAGGCGCCAATCTCCCCTACCATAGAGGCCTCGGCGCCAGGGCGCAGGCCCAGCACGGCGCACTCCACCTCCTGGCCCTTCACGCCTTCCTCCACCACCACCTTGCCGTCCTCCCGGGCGGCTTTTTTAATGGCAGCGTCCAGCCCCTCCGGACTGTCTACCCGGCTGACCCCCACAGAGGACCCGGCGTTGGCAGGCTTGACAAACACCGGGAAGTCCAGCCGGGCCTGGATTTTGTTGCGCACCGTGTCCGGGGCAGCGGCGTAGCGGTCGGCATAGAACCACAGGTAATGGGCCTGCCGGATGCCCGCTGCGGAGAGCAGGGTGTGAGTAATGGCCTTATCCATGCACACGGCGGAGCTGGCCACCCCGCAGCCCACATAAGGGATGCCCGCCAGCTGAAACAGCCCCTGAACCGTGCCGTCCTCGCCGTTTTTGCCGTGCAGGGCCGGAAACACGCAGTCCAGCCGGATGGCCTCGCAGCCGGTGTCCCGCATAACCACCAGGCCGTGCAGGCCGGAGTCGGGAGACACAAAGGCAGGGGCGCAGCCCTTTTGCCAGCCGTCGCCCGAGAGGCCGGAGGCAGGGCCCTCATACAGCAGCCAGCGGCCCTCCTTGGTGACGCCGATTTTATGGATATCATATTTTGCAGGGTCCAGATTTTCCAGGATCGAGGCAGCGGACATCAGGGAGACCTCGTGCTCAGAGGACTGTCCGCCGAAGACCACGCCCAGGCTCAGCTTATCACTCATGGGTATCACGCTCATTTCCAAGGGGAATTTGCGGACAGAGAAAATCCGCAGGGGGAACGCACGCCGTCAAGGGGCGCAGTCCCCCTTTTAGCCTATTATACTATACCCCGCAGGATTTATCAACCGTTTAGAGCGGAAAAGAATCGGCGGCAGCACAGAGGCGCGTCCCGCCCAGGCCCTGGGCTGGCGGTTGACAAAAAGGGGGGAATCCTTTATAATAGGGGAGATACCTATTTGGAAAAAGCAACCCTTGGCGGAGAGGAAGATGCAGTATGAGCTTTCAGATCTTAGGCACCGGCAGCTTTGTGCCGGAACGTATCGTTACCAACGACCAGCTCTCTACCATGGTGGAGACCTCCGACGCGTGGATCACCCAGCGGGTGGGCGTGAAGGAGCGCCATGTGTGCACCACCGAGACGGTGACAGACCTGGGGGCAGAGGCCGGCCGGCGGGCCCTGGAGGCTGCCGGGGTGAAGCCGGAGGAGCTGGACCTGATTATCGGAGCCACCATCAGCGCCGACACCATTTCGCCGGGCCTGGGGGGCATGGTGCAAAGCCGGCTGGGCGCCAGCTGCCCGGCCTTTGACATGAACGTGGCCTGCCCTGGCTTTCTTTTTGCCTTGGACGTAGCAGCAGGCTTTTTTGCCCGAAAGACCGTGAAAAAGGTGCTGGTGGTCAGCGCCGAGCGCATGAGCGGCCTGCTGGACTGGACCGACCGCTCTACCTGCTGCATCTTCGGGGACGGCGCGGGCGCGGCTGTGCTGGGAGAGGGAGACGCCTACCTTGCCAGCGAGCTGCACACCATGGGCGACGACAATGTGATCAGCATTCCCACTGCCTGGAACAATTCCCCCTTCTACGAGGGGGAGCAGAAAAAGAACTGCGTCAATATGAAGGGGCAGGACACCTATAAATTCGCGGTGACCTCCATGGTCCGCGACATCCGCTCGGTTATGGAAAAGGCCGGCATCTCCGGGGAGCAGGTCAAGGCGGTCATTCCCCACCAGGCCAATCTGCGTATTATCAACGAGGCCCGCCGCCGCCTGCCGGAAATCCCGCCCGAGCGTTTTCTCACCAACATTGAAAGAGTGGGGAACACCTCCTCGGCCAGCGAGCCCATTCTGTTGGACGAGGCCGCCCGAAGCGGGCTTTTGCAGCCCGGAGACTATGTGGTGCTGTCCGCCTTTGGAGGCGGACTTTCCAGCGCGGCCTGCGTGGTGAGATGGCAGGCGAAAGAAATCGCTCCGTGATAAAACCGGGAAGCAGAAAAGAAGCCCAGGCCGGAAGAACGGCTGACAGGGCGGGAACAAGTCAACAAGAAAAACGAGGCTTTCACTGCTATCAGCATTTCTGGTGCTGTGAGGTGAAGCGCCCCCCCTTTGAAAGGAAGCTGAAACCATGATTAAAACACCGCTATGTGAGCTCTTGGGAATTGAATACCCCATCTTCCAGGGGGGCATGGCCTGGATCTCTGACGGAAAGCTGGCCGCCGCTGTGTCCAACGGCGGGGGGCTGGGCATTATCTCCGCCATGAACGCCAACGCCGAATACCTGAAGGAGCAGATTGATCTCTGCCGTTCTCTGACTGACAAGCCCTTTGGCGTCAACATTATGCTCATGTCGCCCTTTGCCGCCCAGGTGGCAGAGCTCACGGCGAAGGAGCGGGTGGCTGTGGTCACCACCGGGGCGGGCAACCCCTCAAAATATATGCCCATGTGGCTGGAGGCCGGGGTGAAGGTCATCCCTGTGGTGGCCTCGGTGGGCATGGCAAAGCTGGTCACCAAGGCCGGGGCCTCCGCTGTGGTCGCCGAGGGCGGGGAGTCCGGCGGGCATGTGGGCGAGCTGACCACCATGGTGCTGGTGCCCCAGGTGTGCGACGCCACAGATCTGCCCGTGCTGGCCGCGGGCGGCATTGGCGACGGCCGGGGCATTGCCGCCGCTTTCCAGCTGGGAGCCGTGGGGGTCCAGGTGGGCACCCGGTTCCTGGTGGCAAACGAGTGCGGGGTGCACCCCAACTATAAAAAGAAGGTCTTAAAGGCCAACGACATTGCCACCATGACCACGGGCAAGCGTCTGGGGCATCCTGTCCGGCAGATTAAGAACCAGTTTGCCAAGGACTTTCTCAAGGCCGAGTACAGCCAGATTTCCGACGAGGAGCTGGAGGCTCTGGGCCGGGGGGCCCTGTACCGGGCAGCGGTAGAGGGCGACGAGAAGACCGGCGACTTTTTGGCCGGGCAGATTGCCGGCATGGTGAACAAGGAGCAGCCTGCCGCCGAGATCATCCAGGAGATGTTCCAGGAGGCGGAAGATGTGCTGAAAACCGCCGGGAAGTGGCTGGCATAAATACCGATTGACAAAAAAAGAGCGCGTCCTGATGCTGGCCGGCCTGGTTGCCCTGATCCCCACTATTCTGGGCTTTGTGGTTCTCTATTTTGTTGTGAAGGCCGCTGTCGTCAAGGGCATGGAAATCGCCGCCTGGCGGGTCGAGCCCAGCATCCCCTTATGCGATACGGCGCGGGATGCAGGAGGCCTTTCTTGCGCTCTCTCAGGAGCCGGAGGAAGAGGCGGAGACAGATGAAACCAACAAGGGAGAGGAAGACGATGGGTAAAATCGCGTTTGTTTTTTCAGGCCAGGGGGCCCAGTACCCGGGCATGGGGCAGTCGTTGGCAGAGGCCAGCTCTGCTGCCAAGGCCGTTTTTGACCTGGCCGGCAGTCTGCGGCCGGGCACCCCGGCCCAGTGCTTTTCTGGCACAGCGGAGGAGCTGGCTGTCACCAAAAACACCCAGCCCTGCCTTTACTGCGTAGACCTGGCAGCGGCCCGGGCCTTGGAGGAGCAGGGCGTAAAAGCTGATTTTGCGGCGGGCTTCTCTCTGGGAGAGGTGGCTGCGGCCACCTTTGCGGGGGTCTTTTCCGACGAGGCTGGCTTCCGCTTTGTGTGCAGGCGGGCCGAGGCCATGCAGAAGGCCGCTGAGGCAAGCCCCGGCAAAATGGCTGCGGTGCTGAAGCTGCCCAATGAGACCGTGGAGGCTCTGTGCAGAGAGTTCACCCAGGTGTGGCCTGTCAACTACAACTGCCCGGGCCAGCTGGTTGTGGCCGGGGAGGCCGGACAGCTGGAGGCCTTTGGAGCCCGGGTGCAGGAGGCTGGAGGCCGGGCCAAAATGCTGGCCGTAGGCGGAGGATTCCACTCGCCGTTTATGGAGAGTGCTGCCCAGGAGCTGGAGGCATACCTGGCCGGGGTGGAGCTGTACGCCCCCCGTCTGCCCCTTTACGCCAACTTCACCGCCCGCCCCTATGGAGACAGCGCCCGGGAGCTGCTGGTAGAGCAGGTAAAGAACCCGGTACGCTGGCAGGAGACTGTGGAGGCCTTGGCGGCAGAGGGTGTGGACACCTTTTTGGAATGCGGCCCGGGAAAGACCCTGTGCGGGCTGATTAAGAAGACCATAAAGGACGCAAGAGTATTTCAGGTACAGGACCAGGAGACCCTGCAGGCGGCGCTGGCAGCGTTGTAAGCCTTTGCTGTGTCTGGGGGAGAATGCCCTGGCGCGCCGGCTGACGCCCGGACCGGGATTTTGTCCTGGTTGTTCCCATCATGATATATCATTTGTAATTGCCAAATTCTTCCGAGAGGAGATTGATTGATATGAAGCTGGAAGGAAAGATTGCGCTGGTCACCGGGGGCTCTCAGGGGCTGGGCCGGGCCATTGCCCTCAAGCTGGCAGAAAACGGCGCGGACATTGCCATTGCCTATGTGGGGCCGGAGGAGCCGGCTCAGTCCACTGCCAGAGAGATTGAGGCTCTGGGCCGCAGGGTGAAGCTCTATGTCTGCGACGTGCGGGACGAGACTGCCTGCAACGAGACCGTGGCCGCTGTGGGCAAGGACCTGGGAAAGGTGGACATTCTGGTGAACAATGCCGGCGTCACCCGGGACGGCCTGATGGTGGGCATGAAGGACGAGGACTACAACATGGTGCTGGACATCAACCTTAAGGGCGCGTTCCACATGACCCGGGCCTGCTACCGGGACTTTATGCGCAAGCGTTCGGGGAAGATTATCAATATCAGCTCCATTGCGGGGCTGGTGGGCAATGCGGGACAGGTGAACTACGCGGCCTCCAAGGCGGGGCTGATTGGCATGTCCAAGTCCATTGCCAAGGAGCTGGGAGGCCGGGGCGTGTGCTGCAACTGCATTGCCCCGGGCTTTATTGCCACTGACATGACCAAGGACATCAAGGAGGACAATCCCCTGTTGATGCAGGTGCCCATGAAGAAGATGGGCAGCCCTGAGGACGTGGCCAATGCCGCGCTGTTCCTGGCCTCGCCGGAGTCTGACTACATCACCGGCGAGACACTCCGGGTAGACGGCGGCCTGGCCACCTGACAGTTCGCGGGGCGCTGAGCTGGCGAGGCTAACCCATAGGCTCGTCAACGCCTGTGCGTGGGTGCAGTAGGGCTTTTGTCTCGGCTTGCTATGGCTGACCGGGCGGGGTGCTCCTCTGGCAATTCGCTGGCACTAAGTTGATAAAGCTAACTTCATAGGCCCGCTAACGCCTGTGCGTGGGAGTAACTGGGCTTTTTACCGCGGCTTGCGACAGATGACCGGGCCAGTGCCCCTCTGACAATTCGCGGGCACTAAGTTGATGAAGCCAACTCATAGGTCCGCCAACGCTTGTGTGCGGACGCAGTAGGGCTTTTTGTCACGGCCTGCGATGGCTGGGCACAGGCTGTTCAGGCGTTTGGGTTGACGGAAGGGTTGGCTGCGCGGGACAGCCTCCGGGCTCCATGGCCTCGGCAGGGCCGGAGCGGCTGATTCATTTGGCAGCATTTCAGGAGACGCCTCCCTTTGTTGGGGGTACGAAATACTGCCAGGCTATGGCTGGGGGCCGGGCTCCTTTTCGCTTATGGAGGAGGGGGGCTGTTTCCCCTTGCTGGTCAGGTCATCTACAGTCAAAAGGATATATCAGGCGGTTGGATGAGAATTCAGAAAAGCCGCGTACATAATTTTAAAAACTAGATAAAACGGTATTGCATTCTGTAATAAAATCGGTTAAAATAGAGCCATGTCCCATCCCTTCCAAAGCCTGGGGCGCGGCTGAGAAAGGATGATCGCTTTGAACCGGGTCATGATCACCGGAATGGGCGCGGTAACGCCCATTGGCAATGATATTGACAGCTATTGGCAGGGCCTTGTGTCAGGCAAATGCGGCATTGGGCCCATTACGAAATTTGATACGGCTGATTTTAAGGTAAAGGTGGCTGCTGAGGTCAAGGACTTTGACCCCAGCCTGTACATGGAGAAGGCTGAGCTGCGCAAGTTCGACCCCTTCTGCCAGTACGCCCTGGGCGCTGCCGCCCAGGCAGTGGAGAGCAGCGGCATAGAGGGGCACTGCGCCCCTGAGGAGGTAGGCGTATATTTTGGCTCGGGCATTGGCGGCATTGGCACCTTTGAGGAGCAGCAGAAGCTCATGCTGGAAAAGGGCCCCCGCCGGGTGTCCCCCTTCTTCATCCCGGCCCTGATCATCAACATGGCCGGGGGCCTTATTGCCATAAAGTATAACTTTCAGGGCACGGCGGTGGCCTCGGTCACGGCCTGCGCCACAGGCAACAATGCCATTGGCGAGGCCTACCGGGCCATTAAGCACGGCTACCTGACAGCGGCCCTGGCCGGAGGCGCGGAAGCTGCCATTGTGCCCCTGGGACTGGCGGGCTTCTCCAACATGAAGGCCCTCTCTACCTGCGAGGACCCTGCCGCCGCCTGCGTACCCTTTGACGCCCGCCGGGGCGGCTTCGTCATGGGCGAGGGCGCGGGCGCGCTGATGCTGGAGGAGTATGAGCATGCCAAGGCCCGGGGCGCAGTTATTTACGGGGAGCTCTGCGGCTATGGCGCCACCTGCGACGCCCACCACATCACCGCCCCCGACCCGGAGGGCAGAGGCGGCGCACGGGCCCTGCGGCTGGCCTACGACGAGGCGGGAGGCTGCGCCGGCCCCTCTGAAATATACATCAACGCCCACGGCACCAGCACCCCCCTCAATGACGCCTGCGAGACCATGGCCATTAAGAAGGGGCTGGGAGAGGAGGCCGCGAGGGCCTGTCTGGTCAGCTCCACCAAGTCCATGACCGGCCACATGCTGGGAGCCGCAGGGGCTGTGGAGGCCATTGCCTGTGTGCTGGCCCTGCGGGAGGGCCTTGTGCCGCCCACCATTGGCTACCAGGAGCCTGACCCTGCCTGCGACCTGGACTATGTACCCAACACAGCCCGCAAGGCGGAAATCAGCCTGGCCCTGTCCGCCTCCCTGGGCTTTGGGGGACACAACGCCTATCTGGCCTTCCGCAAATACAACGGCGCATGACGGCCGCGCTTCCTGAGAGGAGAATCTGTTATGGATGTAAAATCGATTGAAAGCCTGGCAAGGCTGATGAAGGAGAACGGCCTCACCGCCCTGGAGCTCTCCCAGGAGGGCATCAGCCTGAAGCTGGAGCGCCGGCTGGAGGCCGGGGCCCTGCCTGTGCCCGCCGCTTCCCCCTTTGTCTCTGCGCCGGTAGAGCCGGAGCCTGCCCCGAAAAAGGGCTCGCTGGTGCTGTCGCCCACTGTGGGGGTGTTCTATGCCGCCGCTTCGCCGGACAGCGCCCCCTTTGTGGAGGTGGGCGCCCGGGTGCGCAAGGGCGACACCCTGTGCATTATTGAGGCCATGAAGCTGATGAACGAGATTCCCGCTGAGACCGACGGCACGGTGGTAGAAATCTGCGTGGGCAACGGCCAGGTGGTGGAGTATAACCAGCCCCTGTTCCGCATTGAGCCATAGGGAGGGCAGAGCATGAACCGAGACGAGATCAAGAATATCCTGCCCCACCGGGAGCCCATGCTGCTGGTGGACCAGGTGGAGCTGTCAGAGGGCAAGTCCCACGGCAAATATCAGGTGCGGGGAGACGAGTTCTTTTTGCAGGGGCATTTCCCGGGCAACCCGGTGGTGCCCGGGGTCATTCAGTGCGAGATGCT
The DNA here is from genome assembly GCF_056800975.1 of Acutalibacter sp. NCBI lineage: Bacteria > Bacillati > Bacillota > Clostridia > Eubacteriales > Acutalibacteraceae > Acutalibacter > Acutalibacter sp. Next base: position 3,834 of record NZ_JBQISV010000024.1, on the reverse strand, counting down.
GGCCCAGTCGGCCTGTGTGCTGCTGATTGGCAAGGCAGAGGGCATGACCCCTCTCTACACCGGGCTGAACAATGTGAAGTTCCGGGGCCAGGTAAAGCCCGGAGACCTGTTTGAGACCGAGTGCGAGCTTGTGCGCAGCCGGGGGAATTTCTACTTTGCCAAGGGAACCGGCAAGGTGAACGGCAAGCTGTGCGTGTCGGCGGAATTTTCCTTCGCCCTCGTGAAAACCGAGTGAGCGGGGCCAGGGGGTAGTCAGAATGTTCACAAAAATTTTGATCGCCAACCGGGGCGAAATCGCTATCCGCATCATCCGGGCCTGCAAGGAGATGGGCATTGCCACCGTGGCGGTGTACTCGCAGGCGGATAAGGACTCGCTGCACACAGCTCTGGCAGACCAGGCGGTGTGCGTGGGGGGGGCAAAGCCAGAGGACAGCTATCTGAACGCCCAGCGCATTATCAGCGCGGCCCTGGCCACCGGGGCTCAGGCCATTCATCCGGGCTACGGCTTTCTCTCAGAGAACGCCCACTTTGCAGGGCTCTGCCGCCAGTATGGGCTTGTCTTCATCGGCCCGCCGGCTGAGGTGATTGCCGGCATGGGGGACAAGGAGGCTGCCCGGCGGCTGATGCGCCAGAGCGGCGTGCCCACCACCCCGGGCACCGACGTGCTGGAGGATGTGGAAGCTGCCAAGGCCGCGGCCCAGAGCATGGGCTATCCTGTGATGATTAAGGCCAGCGCCGGGGGCGGGGGCAAGGGCATCCGCATTGTAGAGCGGCCCGAGGACCTGGAAAGGGCCTTTCGCACTGCCTCGGCCGAGGCTCAGAACGCCTTTGGGGACGGCCGGGTCTATATGGAAAAATACCTGAACCCGGTCAAGCACATTGAGGTGCAGCTACTGGCCGACCAGCAGGGCCACACCGTGTGCCTGGGAGAGCGGGAGTGCTCTATTCAGAAAAACAACCAGAAGCTCATTGAAGAGTCCCCCTCGCCAGGGGTAAGCCCCGCTGTGCGGGAGAAGCTGCTGGAGGCCGCTGCCAAAGCTGCCAAAGCCGCCGGCTATGTCAATGCGGGCACAGTGGAATTTCTGATGGAGCCCTCGGGGAGTTTCTACTTTATGGAGATGAACACCCGGCTGCAGGTAGAGCACCCGGTGACAGAGCTGGTCACCGGCGTGGACATTGTCAAGTGGCAGATTCGCATTGCGGCAGGAGTACCCTTGGATTTTGCCCAGGAGGACATTCATCTGCGGGGAGCGGCCATTGAGTGCCGCATCAATGCCACCAATGCCAGCAGGGTGGAGTTCTTTCACCCGCCGGGCGGGCCCTGGGTGCGGTTTGACACCTGTCTCTACCAGGGCTATGACATTACGCCCTACTACGACTCCATGCTGGGCAAGCTTATTGTCTACTCCTCCACCCGGGAGGAGGCCATCCGGAAGATGCAGTCTGCCCTGTGCGAGCTGGTCATTGACGGGGCGGGGAACAATATTGAGGACCAAATCGGAATTGTGCGGGACCGGCGGTTCCGGGCCGGGGACTATTATACGGACTTTATGAAGTTCTTTGTACCAGGCTGACCGGGAAAGCCAAAGGGGCATTTTCCCCTTAAAACCTTGTACCGCCAGGATTTTGCCGGGATGATTGCGCGTCATTTTGACAAGGCGCAAAGCTGTGGACAATCAGACCGTGCACGGTCCGGCCATCCGGCAGGGCTTGGCAGCATCTGCCGGAAAGACTGGCGCTATTCTTTCCGTACAAGTTCTTACACTCCACATCACAAAGGAGAATCACGTCTATGAATCTGATGGGACTGTTCCGTTCGCCCCAGAATGAACTGGAAAAGGGCGGCAAGGAGGCTGAGGACGCTGGCATTCACAGCGCCTGTCCCCGCTGCGGGGTACAGCTTGCCCTGAGCGACCTGCAGGAGAATATGAACGTCTGCACGGCCTGCGGGTATCACTTTCGGGTGGGGCCCCGGGAGCGCATTGCCTATATTGCCGACGAGGGCAGCTTTCAGGAGCTGGACGGCGACCTGCTCAGCCGGGACCTTCTGGATTTTCCAGGCTACGACCAGAAACTGCGCAACGCAAAACTGGCCTCGCGGGAGAAGGACGCGGTGGTGTGCGGCACAGCCCTGATTATGGGCCAGCCCTGCGCCCTGTTTGTTATGGACCCCAACTTTATGATGGGCAGCATGGGCTCTGTGGTGGGGGAGAAGATCACCCGCCTTTTTGAAACTGCCACAGAGCTGGGCGCGCCGGTGCTGGGCTTCACGGTCTCCGGCGGGGCCCGGATGCAGGAGGGCATTCTCTCGCTGATGCAGATGGCCAAAACCAGCGCCGCCATCCGCCGCCACAGCGCCGCGGGCCTGTTCTACCTCACGGTGCTTACCGACCCCACCCTTGGGGGGGTAACCGCCAGCTTTGCCATGGACGGGGACATTATTATGGCCGAGCCCGGGGCCACCATTGGCTTTGCCGGGGCCCGGGTTATTGAGCAGACCATCCGTAAAAAGCTGCCCCAGGGCTTTCAAACTGCGGAGTTCCTGCTGGAGCATGGCTTTGTGGACCTGATTGTCCCCCGGGCGCAGCAGAGGGAGCAGATTGGCCTGCTGCTGAAAATGCATGTGCCGGGCAATATGATTTTTGATGAGTGGGAGGCAGGACCAGATGAGCGCCTATGACAAGATCCTTTCCGCCCGGTCCAAGGGGCGGCCTACCGGCACGGCCTATATTGAGAAAATTTTCGACAGCTTTATCGAACTCCACGGCGACCGGCGTTTTGGAGACGACCCGGCTGTGATCGGCGGTCTGGCTTTTCTGGACGGCATCCCTGTCACGGTAATTGCCATTGAAAAGGGCAGCGACACCAAGGAGCGGGTGCGCCGGAACTTTGGCATGCCCAACCCGGAGGGCTATCGCAAAGCCCTGCGGCTGATGAAGCAGGCGGAGAAATTCCACCGGCCTGTGGTCTGTCTGGTGGACACCTCTGGGGCTTACTGTGGACTGGGAGCTGAGGAACGGGGCCAGGGCCAGGCTATTGCCGAAAACCTCATAGAGCTGTCCTCTCTGCGCACTCCGGTGGTCTCCATTCTGGTGGGCGAGGGGGGCAGCGGCGGCGCTTTGGCCCTGGCTTTGGCCGACCAGGTGTGGATTCTGGAAAACGCCGTGTACTCGGTGATTTCTCCCGAGGGCTGCGCCAGTATTCTGTGGAAGGACTCCAAGCGGGTAAAGGACGCTGCCGAGTGTCTGCGGCTCACAGCCCAGGACATGCAGGAGCTGGGGGTGGTGGAGCATGTCATCCCGGAGGAGGACTTTGACGCTGCCTTTGCGGAGATCAAGACCCGGCTTTCTGAGGAGCTGCCTGAGCTGATTGCCACCCCGGCCGACGAGCTACTGCACCTGCGCTATCAGCGCTTCCGGAAATTCTAGAGGCGTATGATTCGCGCTGTCATCTCAGAGGATATTCCCGCCTGTGTCCAGGTGGTGCGGGAGAGCTTTCTCACCGTGGCCCGGGAGTTTGGCATTACGCCCCAGAACGCCCCCCGGTTCACGGCCTTTGCCGTTACAGAGGAGCGGCTGCGCTGGCAGCTCACCCAGGAGCGCCGCCCCATGTACGGCTGGTTTGAAGAGGAGGCGCTGCGGGGGTATTATTCCCTGGCCCCTCAAGGGGAGGGCGTCTGGGAGCTGAACAATCTGTGCGTTCTGCCTGGGCGCCGTCACCGGAGAATAGGGGAGCGGCTGCTTTGTCATGCCATGGACACAGTCCGCTCCCTGGGCTGTGTCCGGCTGACCCTGGGGCTGGTGGAGGAAAATGCCCGCCTCAGGGCCTGGTATG
>NZ_JBQISV010000023.1:0-26062 GCF_056800975.1 Acutalibacter sp. | reverse complement strand
CCCTCGGGTGCTGGGAAACGGGAATTTTGAGGGGTATGAATATCTTGTCTTGTCTTATATAGAGGGCAAGGACCTGGGCCCTGTTTATCCGGAGCTGAGCGAGGGGGAAAAGCGGAAGCTGGCCAAACAGGTGGTAGAGATACAGGACCGGGTCGCCGGGCTCAGTCTGGATAACCTGGCAGCCGGTTGGAAGTGGAGCGGCTTCCTTGAGGAAATGCTGAGCCGGGCCCGGGAACGGATTGCCCGGAACGGATATTTTGATGTGGAAAAGGTAGACAGGCTCTCTGGCAGTATGGGCCAGTTTGAGGAATACTTCGCGGCCGTGGAGCCAGTGGCCTATCTGGACGATATCACCACAAAAAACCTGCTGGTCCACAATGGGGCGCTGTCCGGTATTATTGATGTGGACTGGATTGGGATAGGGGACAGGCTGACTCAGGCGGCGCTGACCTATACAGCGCTGCTGAACATGGCGTGCGACACCCGCTATGTGGAGTATATTTTGGAGGAAATGGAGCTGAGCGAGATGCAGAGGAGGGCGTTTCTCTTTTATGCCCTGCTGTACTGCGTGGATTTTATGGGTGAGCGGGGCACACGGTTTATGGACAAAACAGTGGATGCAAACCCGGAAATCATAGAGCGCCTGAACCGGATTTATGATACATTGTGGAAGGAATTGGAGGAAAACCAATGGCAGGGGGCGTGCATATGCCAATCTTAGAAACCAAAAACCTAACCTATATCTACGGCCAGGGCACACCCTTTGAGAAGACGGCGGTGGAGGACGTGTCCATCTCCATTGAGAAGGGGGAGTTCGTGGGGGTTATCGGCCACACAGGCAGCGGCAAGTCCACCCTGATTCAAACCCTCAACGGCCTCATCCGCCCCACCTCCGGCCAGGTGCTGCTCAACGGGCACGACATCTGGGCCGAGCCCAAGAAAATCCGGGCCGTGCGCTTTCAGGTGGGCATGGTGTTCCAATACCCAGAATACCAGCTTTTTGAGGAGACTGTCCTCAAGGACATTATGTTCGGCCCCAAAAACCAGGGCCTTTCTGACAGCGAAGCCAGAGAGCGGGCCTATGAGGCCGCGCGCTTTACCGGCCTGCGGGAGGAGCTTCTGGAAAAGTCCCCCTTTGAGCTCTCCGGGGGCGAAAAGCGGCGGGCGGCCATTGCGGGGGTCATTGCCATGGACCCGGAGGTGCTGATTCTGGACGAGCCCACCGCCGGACTGGACCCTCGGGGCCGGGACGTGCTGCTGGCCCAAATCAGCCAGTACCACCAAAAGCGGGGCAACACCATTCTGCTGGTGTCCCACAGCATGGAGGACGTGGGCCGCATGGCCGGCCGGCTGCTGGTAATGAGCGGCGGGCACAAGCAGGCCCTGGCTCCCACCAAAGAGGTGTTCTCCCGGGGGGAGGACCTGGAAAGAATCGGCCTGCGGGTGCCCCAAATCACCAAAATCATGCAGGAGCTGCAAAAGCAGGGCTGGCCGGTAGACCCGGGCGTCCTCACGGTAGACGACGCCCTGAAGCAGCTCATGCCCTGTCTCATCCAAAAGGGGCAGGCCGGGCCTGCGCCGCAAACCCGGCAGACAAGAGAGGGAGGTGGCAGACATGCTCTCTGATATCACACTGGGGCAGTATTTTCCGGCAAAGTCCCCCATGCACCGGGCAGACCCCCGGCTCAAGCTGTGCCTGACCGTGTTTGTTATTGTGCTCATCTTCTCGGCAGCAAATTTCCTCTCCCTGGCCCTGGGGGTGGGGTACATTTTTCTGGGCGTGGCCCTGTCCCGCACCCCGTTCAAGCTGTACCTGAAAAGCCTGAAGCCCATTCTGTTCATTGTGGTCTTTACTGCGGTTCTCAACGTCTTTTACGGCGCGGGAGAGCCCCTGTGGCAATGGGGCTTTCTGAAAATCACCAAGGCCGGGCTGCTGAACAGCGCCTTTGTGTCCATCCGCATTGTCACCCTGATTCTGGCAAGCTCAGTGCTCACCTTCACCACCTCCCCCACCCAGCTGACCGACGCCATCGAGCGGCTGCTGAAGCCCCTGGCCAAGCTAAGGGTGCCGGTGCACGATTTCGCCATGATGATGACCATTGCCCTGCGCTTTGTGCCTCTGCTTTTAGAGGAGACAGACAAAATCATGAGCGCCCAGAAGGCCCGAGGAGCAGACATGGAGAGCGGCGGGCTCGTCCAGCGGATCAAAGCCCTGGTGCCGGTGCTCATCCCCCTGTTCATCTCCGCCTTCCGCCGGGCCTTTGACCTGGCCACGGCCATGGAGAGCCGCTGCTACCACGGAGGCGAGGGCCGCACCAAAATGAAGGTCCTGCGCTTTGGCCATGAGGATTGGCTGATTCTTGCCTCGGCGGCGCTGGCCCTGGGGGCGTTTATTGTCCTGAACCTGGCTCTGCCGGGGGCTAAGCTCCGGTAAGAAAGGAGAAGAACCATGCGAAATACCACTTTATTTATTGCAATGAGCCTGGACGGATATATTGCCGATAGCATGGGCGGCGTAGACTGGCTGCAGGGACAAAGCAGCGAAGAAGAAACCTCAGATTCTTATTCCCGATTTGTGGAAGGGATCGATACGATTCTTATGGGCTGGAACACATACCGTCAAATTGTCACAGAGCTCTCTCCCGAAGACTGGGTATATGAGGATTTTACAACGTATGTGTTTACCCATAAGGGACATGCCTCTACCGAGAAAATCCGATTTACCCACAGCAACCCTGTCCATTTGACAGAGGCCTTGAAAAAGGAACCAGGCAAGGGCATCTGGATATGCGGCGGGGCCAATCTTGTCCAGCAGCTTGTAAACGCGGACGCCATCGACCGCTACCATATTACTGTCATCCCAACCCTGCTGGGCTCCGGTGTCCGGCTGTTCAAAGGCGGAACGCGGGAGATCCCGCTCCGGCTGCTTCAAGTCCAGTCGTATAATGGGATGACCGATCTGATCTATACCAAAAGATAAACACGCCTGAAGCCGCCGCGCACAGGCTCTAGAAAAAGGAGGCACTCCCATGCGCAACCTGCTGCTCACCCTTGCCTACGACGGCTCAGCCTACCACGGCTGGCAGATTCAGGAGAACGCCCCCACCGTGCAGGGGGCCTTTCAAGAGGCCCTTTACCAGGTGACCGGGCGGCGGGAGGACATCAAGGGGTGCTCCCGCACAGACACCGGGGTGCACGCCCGGATGTTCTGCGTCAGCCTGAAGACAGAATGCGCCATTCCGGCGGCGCGGTTCCCGGCGGCGTTGAACCACTGGCTGCCCGATGACATTGCTGTGCGGGACTGCCGGGAGGTGCCGGAGGACTTCCACGCCCGATACAGCTGCCAGGGCAAGGAATACTGCTATGAGATATGGAACCACCGGGTGCGGGAGCCCTTTCTCCGGGGTCGGGCGCTGCACTACTGGTATCCCATTGACGAGGCTTTGCTGGACCAGGCCGCAAGGCATTACACAGGCCGGCACGATTTCACCTCCTTCTGCACCCTGGACAAGCGGGAGAAGGGAGACCTGACCCGGACCGTCACAGCGGCAAAGGTAGAGCGGCGGGGGAACCTGGTAGTATTCACCGTAGCGGCAGACGGCTTTCTCTACAACATGGTGCGCATTATGGCGGGGACATTGCTGGAAGTACAGCAGGGGCGGCTAAAGCCAGAGGACATCCCCGGGGTAATAGCGGCCCGGGACCGGCGGGCTGCAGGCCCCACCGCCCCAGCCAGCGGCCTCTACCTAAACCAAGTCTTCTACCAGCGTGACGCCCAGCGTGACGCTGGACCCAATTCGCGGGGCGGTGAGTTGGCGAAGCCAACTCATAGGCACAGCCAACGCTACTGAGAGGGGGTAGCGGGGTTCTTAGTCGCGGTTTGGGGGTTGGTTAAACCAGCAGATTTTTTTGGGGCGTTCGCCGGTGACTTTGGTGACAGAAGGCCGACATCGCGGGAAGAAAAGCTACCTCTACCAACGCGGTTGGTGCGCGAACAAAAAGTCTTTGAAGATCCTTAAGAAACTTTCTACAGAAAGTTTCTTAAGCCGCCGGAGGCGACCTTGACCTTAAAACACCCCCCAAAAACGCAGGAGGGTAGGAAAACGTCCCAGTGGGACGTTTTCCGTAGGGGACCCTCGTCGGGGGTTCCCTATCGAATGACCGCTTTAGCGGACATTCGACAAAGCCCTTAAAGCCCTAAGCATTGGGGGAGGGCGGGGTGGGACGCTGCCGCTGGCCTCGGGGGCCGCCTGAGCAAGCAAAGCTTGCGAAGAAAGAGCCCCCGAACCGCCACCCACGCCAAACGCCGTGTGAGGTATCTCCTCACGGGCCAACCGCCCGCCAAAGGCCACCGCCCCATACAATACAAAATAGCCCCCCACTGCTCCAAGCATCAAAGCCATCCAGGTCCGCAAAACCCCAGCACCCTTTATTCCGCCGTCACACCCAAACCACAGCTCAGCCAGAAGGGAGGCAGTCATATGCCCAAGCACAGCAGAGACCAGGAGACCAAGGTCATACGGCTGAAGGACTACCGGCAGGAGGAGCCGCAGCCCCAGACCAGCGGGGACCCCCCCGAGGAAATGAGCCAGCCCCTGGCCCAGTATGAGTATGAGGAGGAGGCCAGCCAGGAGGAGTATACCCGAAACCGGGAGCGGCGGCAGCTGCCCCGGGCCGTGTACCATATCTCCCTGGCGCTGCTGGCAGTGGTAATCGGCCTCTCCCTTTGGGTCAACCGGGAGTATCTGACCTGGGACCACATGAAGGAATGGGCCCGGCTGCAGCTGAAGGGCCCTAACGCAGGCGACGGCTACCCTGTGGGCATCACCGGCGCAGACGTGTATGAGGGAAATTTCCTGTCCGCCGGGGGCTCGGTGCTGGTGCTCAGCAACACCGCTTTCACCTCGGTAAACGGGGACGGCAAAGAGGAGTTCTCTCTGCGCCACAGCCTGAACCGGCCTGTGCTGCAGGCTGCGGGGGGAAAATACCTCCTCTATAACCGCGGCAGCACCGGCTATCTGCTGGTGTCCGGGGGCCGGGTTGCGGTAGAGGCTGTCAGCAGCGAGGACATCATCTGCGGCAGCGCGGCCCCCAACGGCAAATATGCCCTGGGACTGGAAGGAAGCCACGGAGCCTCCAAGCTGGAGGTCTACATGCCCGACGGCAGCCTGCAATATGAATACCCCTTTGCCAACGACTATATCACCGCTATTGCCCTGAATCATGACGGCAGCTTCGGGGCCGTGTGCACTGTGTGCAGCGAAAAGGGGGAAATGGTCTCGCGGCTGACTGTGCTTGACTTTACCCAAACAGACCCTGTGGCCCAGTATGAAACCCGGGACAATCTGCTGCTGGCAGCCTCCTGGGGAGAAAACGGCGTCATCTACAGCGTGGGAGACGGGGCCATGCTGTCCGCCACCTCTCCCGACTACCAGTTTACAGAGGTGAGCTACCAGGGCCGCCAGCTCACGGCCTTTGCCCTCAGCGCGGGCCGGGCGTTTTTGTCCATCTCCGCCTACGAGCACGCAGGCGACAGCGCCCTGCTCATCTACAATGGAGCCGAGGCCTACAACGAGGCCAACCCGGTACGCATTGACCGGGACACCCGCATCGAGGCCCTGTCCGTGTCTGGGGGCGTGGTGGGTATGCTGGCAGGGGGCGACGTCATCTTCTGCGACTACGCCACCGGCATGGAGCTGGGCCGGGCGGACGCTGGCCCGGACGCCAAAAGCATTGCCCTTTCCAGCGAGAGCCGGGCCTATGTGTTAGGCGTCAGCGAAATACGCACGGTCAGCGCAAACGGCAAAGAGGCCAACGCGCCCTCCTCCCCCCAGCCAGAGCCGTCTTCTGTTGATTGAAAGAGAACTGTAAGGGGTTTCCCTCTTGTAGAAACCCCTGTTTTGTGTTACAATCTACTTTAACAGCGCCGGACAGGACAGAGAAGGCGCGTGAAAAGGAGGAACCTGGGATGGGCTATGTGCTGGACGCCATCATTGTGGGCGTGTGCCTGATCTGCGTATTTGTAGGAGTTCAAAGAGGCTTTATCCGGTCAGCGGTGCATTTTCTCGGCTCGGTAATCGCCGTCTGTCTGGCCTCGGTGCTGGGCGGGGCTGCCGCCCGGTGGCTGTTCGACAATTTCTTCCGGGGTGCCATGATTGAGAAAATCGGCAGCACCCTGGAGGACCTGGGAGCCGGAAACGCCCTTGCCGCTGTGGAGCAGATTCTGGCCTCGCTGCCAGACTTTCTGGTGCGGGCCCTGGAGGAGGCCGGTGTAACCGCCTCCTCTGTCAGCGGAGAGATCACGGCCCAGACCGAGCAGGCCGCAGTAATGATCACCAATTATCTCGCGCCGGTGCTCATCAGCTTTTTAAAGGTGCTGGCCGTGATTGTTCTGTTCTGCCTGTTTATGGTCGTGGTGCGTTTTCTGGCCGCGCTGGTGGGCAGGCTGCTCAAGCTGCCCATTCTGGGCACAGTGGACGGCCTGCTGGGCGGGGTGTTCGGCTTTTTGCTGGCGCTGCTCAGCGTGTGGATTGTGGTAGCGGCCCTTACCGTGTTCATGCCGCTGCTGGACGCATCTACAGAATATCAGGTGGGGGAGGTGCTGAACAGCTCGCTGATTGCGGGGACCTTTGTGGACTTGAACCCCCTGAAGGCCATGTTCAGCTGACAAGAGATACATAGGAGAACGAAAGGCATAATATGGAGATGACGGAGAAGGAAATCAGAAGCCGGAGCGTCCGGAAGGGAAAAGGAAAGGACAGCGCCCCCATGGCCCAGGAGAAAAAAGCATCCAACCGAATTGTAACCATACCCAACGCCATGTCAGCGGCCCGCATTTTGATTGTGCCGTTTTTTGCGGTGTTTTATTTGCGGGGCAATGTGCCCGCCGCTGCCGGCGTGCTGGCGCTCTCCGGCCTGACGGACATGCTGGACGGCTGGGTGGCCAGACGCTTTGATCAAATCACCGACCTGGGCAAAATGCTGGACCCCTTTGCCGACAAGCTGACCCAAGGGGTGGTGGCCCTGTGCATCGCGCTGCGGTTCCCGGCCATCCGGCCCTTGCTGCTGCTGTTTATTCTCAAAGAGCTGCTGATGCTGTGCTGCGCTTTGGTGCTGCTGAAAAAGCACAAGCGTCCCTGCGCGGCCAAATGGTATGGCAAGGTGGCCACGGTGATGTTCTATGTGTCCGTGGCAGCTATTGTGGCCATGGACGGCCTGGCTCTGGCACAGCCCCACACAGTCCACCTGTGGGCCTATGGGCTGCTGGGGGCCACAGGGGTCATGATGGCATACGCGGCGTTTCGCTACTTTCAAATCTTCCTGTCCATTCTTCGGGACGAGGCCCCGGAGAAAACCGGGGAAGGCCCCCAGGAGGACAAAAAATGAAACAGCGTCTGTTGGGCTTTTTCAGCGGCTTTCCCAGCCGCCGCTTTCCGGCGGAGGTGGCCGAAGCGCTTGGCAAGGCCCTGGTCTGCCGGGAGAGCCTGGTGTTTGTCAGCGCCTGGCCAGAGGACTACGAGAGAAACGACAACGACTGCGCGGGGATGTATGGGATGTTCCTGGAATATGGGCTCAGCTTTGCCCGCCATACTGTGGTTGACCAGCGGATGGAGGCTGCCCGGACCGCGGCCCTTGTCCGGGAGGCCTCCTGTGTATTTCTGATGGGCGGACACCCGGGGCAGCAGCGGCAGCTGCTCCACAAGCTGGGGCTGGACCCGGTGCTCCGGGACTTTTCCGGGGTAGTGCTGGGAGTCAGCGCCGGGGCCATCAACATGGCCAGGCGTTCGCTGGACACCAAGGACTCCCCCCACCCCTACCCGGGCCTGGGGCTGGCAGACCTTACGGTAAAGCCCCATTTTGACCCCAAGGACCGGCGGCTGACCGAGGAGCTGCAGGAGATATCCCGCCAGCTGCCCATTTGCGCCATGGAGGACAACAGCGCTGTTTTTGTCACAGAGGCCCGCGTCTTCCACATGGGCAGGCTGCACTGGGTGGACAAGGGGAAAATCGAGGAAGTGCCCCAAGAGGGAGAGCTCCCCTTTTGCAGCAGGTGAAATCCGCATCTCCCCCGGCCGTAAGCCAGGGGAGCCGCCCTGTTTTCCGGCAAAGCGGTTTTTTCACTCATAAAACCAGGGCAGACGGGAAAAGTTAAAAGGTTGTTAATGAAATGGCGAAGCTTCCGTGGTATAATTGGGCTCAAGGGTCTGACCGGAAGCAGACTGCCGCCAGCACAGGGGCTCTGTCCCAAGCTTTGATATCATACTGGCGGAATGCCGGACAAAGGGGAATGCGGCATGGCCCGTGTTCCCCTTCTCGGAACAGCCGGGACGGACCGGCAAGAGGGAGGATATTTATGATGATGCTGTGTACACGATGCCGCAAAAGGCCGGCCACTGTGTTCGTGTCCCAGTCCACCGACAGCAAGGACATGAAGGGCTACTGCTTTGTGTGCGCCAAAGAGTTGGGCATCCAGCCTGTCAACGAGCTGATGAACAACATGATGGACACCCTGAAACGCCACACGGGTATGACCGAGGAGGAGTTTCAGGAGGCCACAGAGCAGATGACCCAGATGATGCGCATGGACGCCCTGGAAAACGACGGGGAGGAGGACGAAGAGGACTTCTCCCCCGGAGGCGCAGCCACCCTGTCCCCCGGAATGGTGCTGGGCAGCGACAGCCCCCAGAACAGCTGGGGCTTTCCCGGCCAGGGGGTGCGGGACCGCAAGGAGAGCGTGCATAAAAAAAAGCGCAAGCATATTCAAAGCTATTGCACCGACCTGACCGCCCGGGCCCGCCGGGGAGAGCTGGACAGCATTATCGGCCGGGAGAAGGAGATTGAGCGGGTGGTGCAGATCCTCTCCCGCCGCACCAAAAATAACCCCTGCCTCATCGGCGAGCCCGGCGTAGGCAAAACCGCTGTGGCCGAGGGCCTTGCCCTGCGCATTGCCCAGGGGGACGTTCCCGTGCGGCTGAAGGACAAGGAGATCCAGCTTTTGGACCTGACCGCCCTGGTGGCAGGCACCCAGTTCCGGGGGCAGTTTGAAAGCCGTATCAAGGGCTTGGTAGAGGAGGTGCGGGCCGACGGGAATGTCATCCTCTTTATTGACGAGGTCCACAACCTGGTGGGCACCGGCGACGCCGAGGGCAGCATGAACGCCGCCAACATCCTCAAGCCCGCCCTGTCCCGGGGAGAGATTCAGGTCATCGGGGCCACCACCTTTAACGAGTACCGGAAATATATTGAAAAGGACGCTGCCCTGGAACGGCGTTTTCAGCCGGTGACTGTCACCGAGCCCTCCTTGGAGGATGCGGTGCAGGTGATTCTGGGCATCAAGAATTACTACGAGAGCTACCACCGGGTAACTGTATCTGACGCTGTGGCCCGGCGAATTGTGGTGCTGGCCGAGCGGTATATCAACGACCGCTATCTGCCGGACAAGGCCATTGACCTGCTGGACGAGGCCTGCGCCTGCGCCGCCCTGCGCAACAGCCGGTTGGCCGAGTATGACGAGATGGAGCAGAGCCTGGGCAAGGAGCGTGTGCGGGAGCAGGCTCTTTCCAGCCCGGGCAATGCCACGGTGGACTATGAGGAGCTGGCCAAAACCCACTACCGCATCGCCACCTTAGAGGAGGGCCTGGACCGGCTGCGGAGCGAAGGGGTCTTTGCCCCGGTGGAGGAGAAGGACCTGGCCTATGTGGTGGAGCTGTGGACCGGCATCCCCGCCGCGAAGATTGAGGCCGGGGACCTGAAAAAGCTGGCCGGCCTGGAGGCCGCGCTGAAAAAGCACATCATCGGCCAGGAGGAGGCTGTGGAGGCTGTGTCTGCCGCAGTGCGCCGCAGCCGGGTGCAGGTCAGCCCCCGCCGCCGCCCTGCCTCCTTTATCTTTGTGGGCCCCACAGGCACCGGCAAAACCGAGCTGGTGCGGGTGCTCAGCCAGGAGCTGTTTGACACCCCGGAGACCATGATCCGCCTGGACATGTCCGAGTTTATGGAGAAGCACTCGGTGTCCCGGCTCATTGGCTCGCCCCCGGGCTATGTGGGCTACGACGAGGCCGGCCAGCTCACCGAAAAGGTCCGGCGGCGGCCCTACTCGGTGCTGCTGTTTGACGAGATTGAAAAGGCCCACCCGGATGTGCTGAACATTCTGCTGCAAATTCTGGACGAGGGCCGGGTGACTGACGCCCATGGCAGAACCGTGAGCTTTGAAAACACCGTGATTGTCATGACCTCAAACGCGGGCAGCGAGCGCAAGGAGGGCGCCCTGGGCTTTGCCAAAACCGCCGCCGACATGAGCCGGGAAAAGGCCCAGAAGGCCCTGAGCGAGTTTTTGCGGCCAGAGTTCCTCAGCCGCATTGACGAGGTGGTCATGTTCCGCCCCCTGACAGAGGAGGACTTCACCCAAATCGCCGGGCTGATGCTGGCAGAGTATGTGGACTCTCTCAAGGAGAAGGGCATTCAGTTCCAGTATGACGAGGCCGCCTGCCGGACGCTGGCTAAAAGCTCCATTGGCGGCAAGTCCGGGGCCCGGGACCTGCGCAACCGGATACGCCGGGAGGTGGAGGACAAAATCGCCTCCCTGCTGGTAGAGCAGGGCGCTGCCCAGCAGGAGGGCATGGGCCTCTGCGCAGTGGCTGTCACCGCGCAGAACGACTGCCTGAAGGTGGAGGCCCTGTGATGGCCGCCCTGCGTTTGGCCCGGGAGGAGGACATCCCCGCAGTTGCCCGGCTGTTTGACCAGGCCCGGCAGGCCCTGGCCGCTGCTGGGGTGGACCAGTGGCAGGACGGCTACCCCAATGGGGAGGACGTCCGCCGGGATGTGGCGGCGGGCGACGGATATGTCATCGTAGAAAACCACCGGGTCGTGGCCTACGCCTGCTTAAGCTTTGGCCACGAGCCCACCTACGACGTAATTGCCAACGGCAGCTGGCTGGGCCGGGGTGAATACGGCTTTCTCCACCGGGCGGCAGTAGACCCCAACGCCAAGGGCCGGGGCCTGGCGGGAGAGCTCTTTGAGGAGCTGAAGCGCCAGGCAAGGGCCCGGGGGGTGCAGGCTGTCCGGGGGGACACCCACCGGGACAACCAGCCCATGCAGCGGGTCATGGCCAAGGCGGGGCTGGCATACCGGGGCGTAATCACCCTGACAGACGGCAGCGAGCGGCTGGCCTTTGAGGCGCTGCTGACAGAATAGAAGAAAAGAAGCTCCTTGTATCGGGTGATACAGGGAGCTTTTTTCGTCAACTGCTCTCAACAAGCCGTTCCAGCTCTGTCATAAAAGCCGCGTACCGGGCCGCAGGCAGCAGAAGCGGGGGACGCTCTGGATAGAAGGAGCCAATATAATTGCGTATGACCTGTTCCCCAAAGGGCTTGTCCGGAAAATCAGGAACATACCTCTGGTACAATTCCAGCATACGGTATTTGTTCAGCGTAGGCTCACCAAAATACAGCTGTGCGGCAGTGACCGCTTTATACGCGCCGAACATTGCCCTGGGGCTGGAGTCTGTCTGCCGCCCGCACAGAAAGCGGAGCCAAGCCCCTGCGCAGCGGGAGGGGACAGGGACAGGAGGCAGAAATTCCTCAGGGTCCTCCCCATACAGCGTCAAATGGTACGCCTTCAAGTCAAACATGGTGGTGGAAAACGGGGAATAGGGCGAGGGAATGCTGGCCTCTGCCTGTGTTTTGGGGATATACTTCTCAGAAATCAGACCCAAGTCAACCCCGCCCGGGCACTGAGAGGGGAAATTGCGGCCAGCCTTCCCCTTTTCAATCGAAGACTGTATCCACTGAATATCTTTGTCTTGAACAGACTGGGCTGTGTCGCGGAGGACAATGTTAACGTCCAAATCGCTGCTGTGATCCAGCCAGTCGCCCCGGCAATAGGAGCCGGAGATATAGACAGACCGGACAGCCGCTAATTGGACTGTTCCCAGCATCTGCCCCAGCTTGGCGGCGATTTCCTCCGCAAGCCTTTTCGTATTCATTCTCTGCCTCCTTTCTACCCCTTCAGCCTCACATACATCTGCGGCGAGCCGCTGTTGTCCTTGCGCTCCGACTTAATCTCAAACATGTCCAGCGAGTCCAGAAAGGGCGTCAGCTTGGAGAAGCCAAAGTTGCGCACATCAAAGTCCGGGTAACGCTTAAGCAGAAGATTGCCCACCTTGCCCACAATCATCCACTCGTCCTCCTCCGAGTTCTCCCGCACAATGCTCCGCAGCGCCCGGCGGATGGTGCGCAGGCTGGTTTTGGGCTCCTCCCGAGGGGGCTGAGGCTGCCGGGGTGGCTCCTCCTTTTGCCGGGCCTGCTTGGCCGGGGCCTTTTTGGCTGTCGGCCTCTTCTCCTTTGGCGCGGGGAGCCTTTTCACCGGCTCCTCCGGCTCCTCCTCGTCCGCTGCAGAGAGAATGTCCAGATATTTGAACTTGTTGCAGGCGGCAATAAAGGAGTTGGGGGTCTTGCTCTCCCCCATGCCCACCACCGTCATGCCAGACTCCCGCAGCCGGGCGGCCAGCCGGGTGAAGTCGCTGTCAGAGGACACCAGGCAGAAGCCCTCCACCTGGCCGGAGTAGAGAATGTCCATAGCGTCAATAATCATAGCCGAGTCTGTGGCGTTTTTGCCTGTGGTGTAGCTGTACTGCTGAATGGGAATCACCGAATTGTCCAGCAGGGCCGATTTCCAGGAAATCAGCGCCGGGTTGGTCCAGTCCCCGTAAATGCGCTTATAGGTGGCAATGCCGTCCTTGGAGATCTCGTCCAGAATCAGCTTGATATACCGGGCCGAGATATTGTCCGCGTCAATCAGCACCGCAAAGCGGCTGTCGTTAGGCATGCTCCTCCTCCTTACAGGCCGATCTCTTCATGGTTTTCACGCATGCCGAGAATACACTGCTCCATCACCTGGTCCAGCTCTGCCCCCAAACGCTGACAGCCGTCCAGAATCACCTGCCGGTCCACCCCTGCGGCGAATTTCTTGTCCTTAAACTTCTTCTTCACGCTTTTCACCTCCAGGTCCATCACAGACCGGGAGGGGCGCATAATGGCCGCGGCATTGATCAGCCCGCTGAGCTCGTCAATGGTGTACAGCACCTTCTCCATGTAGAGCTGGGGCTCTACATCGGTCACCAGCCCAAACCCGTGGCTGACCACCGCGTGGATAAAGGCCTCGTCATAGCCGTTCTCCTTGAGAATCTCCACAGCCCTTTTGCAGTGCTCCTCCGGATACCTTTCATAGTCCACATCGTGCAAAAGGCCCACGCAGCCCCAATACTCCGGGTCCTCCCCAGCCTGCCGGGCATAAAACCGCATAATGGCCTCCACCTGCATGCCGTGGCGGACCAGGGCCTCGCTTTCATTATATTGTCTCAGCAGTGCCAGCGCTTTTTCGCGCATGTGCATCATCCTTTATCTTTTATTTTGACTGTCCTTACTGTGCTGCCCCAGCCCGAAAAATGGTCCGGGCATACTACTACCCCGGTCTACTACCCGGGTATACTTACCCGAATGCCCCCCAGGCAGACATGCCAAAAAGGCCAGCCAAGACAGCTGGCCTTTTCCGGCAGGGCAGCCAGATCAACCGCCGCCCATTGGCCCGTGGAGCAAAAGCTGAAAAATCTCTTGCTCTGTGGGCAGGTCATAGTCTCCGGTGAGCTTCCCCGGGTGGTGGTAGACCACCCCAGCCCAGCGGTTGCGTTCCAGGCATTCCATCAGCCTGTCCGGGCCATACTCCCTAGCAAACTGCACAAAGGCCCTGGCCCGGAGGTTGTCTCTGTGCATCCCCTTGCCGCAGGGAAAATCCGGGCACTCCCAGCACCCGGCCAGCACCCGCTCCCGCACACAGGGGAAGTTCTCGCAGTCCTCAAAGCAGGGCGCGTCCCCATTCTGACAGCCAGTGCAGTCCGAGTTTTCGCTGCACAGGCAGCAGGCCAGCCCGCAATAGGCCAGCCCCAGGTGTCTGACCGCCATCCGGTAGTAGTCCTCATACCCTCGAAAGCTCTCCGGCCCGGAAAACCCCAGCTCCTTCAGCACAGCCCGGCGGTGGGGGGCCTTAACAGACGCTTTGGTCACCATGGCCCCCATAGGGAAGTCCTTGGGAAACCGCTCCATTGCCAGGGTATACAGCTCCCGCAGCGTCTCCGGGGTCTCATAGTCTGCCCGCAGGTCCACCCGCAGCACACCAGTCTCGCCGCCAAAAATTTCCAGGGTGCCCACCGGCTCCCCGGTGGCCTTGTCGATTACAGCGGGGCGGGCATAGTCCTCGCTCTGCCAAATGCGGATATAGGCCCGCAGCGCCTCCTCCGTCTCACAGAGAAAGCCCCGCATACAGTTATCCTCGTTCATCTTGGCCACAGCGGCAGGGTCGGCATAGCATTTCAGCAGGGCCGGGGCGTCGGCCTCCTCCACCTGGCGGAGAAGAAAACGCTCCGTCTCATATTGATAGTTCCGATAGGGCTTTGTTGTGCTCATCCGGTACAACTCCTTTGCAATAATCAGAACGCTTGTTCTAACAGAATCGTACCATAGAGCCCAAAAAATGTCAAGAAAAATCGAACGCACATTCGTGCCAGACTCCCCGCCCCCATCAGCCGCGCCTGGGCTGGTTACTTGTCCTCCTGGTCGCCCACATTCATGGGGTACTTGCGCATGTAGGCAAACAGCTCGTCGACTGTGGTAAAGGCCAGGCCTGTCACCGTGTCCGCTGCGCCATAGTAAATGGTGATGCGCCCGGTCTCCGGGTCGGTGAGGGTGGCGCAGGGGAAGGTCACATTGGGCACATCGCCGGTGAGCTCATAGTCCACCTCAGGCCCAAACACATAGAAGTTCCCCCGCTCCTTCACAATCCAGGGCCGGTCAATGTCCAGCAGGGCCACGCCAAACCGGTACACAAAGCCGTTGCAGCTGTTCAGCACCCCGTGGTAAATCATCAGCCAACCCTCGTCTGTCTCGATGGGGGTGGGCCCAGGGCCTACCTTCTTGCTCTGCCAGCCATTGGCTGTGCCAAACACCCAGCGGTGCTTGCCCCAGTAGCACAGGTCCGGGCTCTCGCTGTAGAAGATATCGCCAAAGGGGGTGTGGCCGGTGTCGCTGGGGCGGCTGACCATAGCAAAGTTGCCGCCAATCTTCCGGGGGAACAGCACGCCGTTGCGGTTATAGGGCAAAAAGGCGTTTTCCAGCTGATGGAAGGTCTTGAAGTCCTCGGTCCAGCCAATGCCAATGGTGGGGCCGTGGTAGCCGTTGCACCAGGTGATGTAGTATTTGCCGTCAATCAGGCACACCCGGGGGTCATAGCGGTACTCCTTGCGGACCACGTCCTTCTCTCCCTCAAAGACAATGGGATCATGGTTAATGTCCCAGTGAATGCCGTCCTGAGAGAAACCGGCGAAGATGTCCATCTCCACCCCCCGGTTGTCGCAGCGGAAGACCCCGGCGTAAGCGTCGCCAAAGGGCACCACAGCAGAGTTGAAAATGCTGTTGGAGGTGGGAATCGCGTCCCGCTTGATAATGGGGTTCTGGTCATAACGCCAAACGGGCTTGTCGCAGCCTGCGGGCTTGTCCTGCCAGGGCATGTTGGAAGGGGCGGGCCTGCCGATAATTTTTGCCATAATAAACTCTCCTTTTGCTTTTGCAAGCATAATAAATAGGATATAGGCCGTTTGCTCTGCCGGAACATCCTCCGGCGATATCTCTATTATAGCGCATCAGGAACAGGAATAAAAGACATTTTCTGGCATTTGAAAAAATAAATGGACCGCCCCAACCCCAGCATACTCGCGCAGCTGTGGAGGAAGATTTTACGGAATATGGCTTGAAATTTCCAGACTGATTTGCTATAATGGTCCATAACATGGGCCTTTGGCCTGTGAAAAAACCAATTCGTGGTTCTATTTTAAGGAGGAAAACCAACATGAAGAAAGTTCTTGCACTGCTGCTGGCTGTGGCGCTGCTGTGCACCTGCTTTGCCGCTTGCGGCGGCGACAGCGGGTCCAGCTCCAGCACCCCCAGCAGCGAAGCCTCTCAGCCCGAGTCTTCCGAGTCCAGCGCAGCGGACGAGTCCTCTACCTCGGAGGAGTCCTCTGAAGCCGAGTCCTCTGAAACAGCCTCTGGCGAGAAGCTCAAGGTGGGCATTCTGGCTCCTGCCGTTACCCACGGCTGGGTGGCTGGCGTGGCCTACTACGCCCAGGAGCGCTGCGAGGAGCTGAGCGACACAGTGGAGTACCGCCTGCTCACCAGCAGCAACGCAGAGGAGATGACCAACCAGATCGACGAGCTGAAGACCTGGGGCGCCCAGGCAGTGGTTGCCTTCCCCCAGTGGGAGGGCATGGAGGACCCCATCAAGGGCCTGATTGACGCTGGCATCCCTGTGGTGAACTTCGACATTGTCATTGACGTGGACGGCGTGTATCATGTGGCTGGCGACAATGTGGACATGGGCACCCAGAGCGCACAGTACATTGTGGACAAGATTGGCACCACCGGCAAGGTGGCTGTTCTTGAGGTTCCCTCCTCTGGCTCTGTCTCCGAGCTGCGCAAGCAGGGCTTTGAGGAGAAGATTAAGGAGATTGCCCCTGACATGGAGCTGCTGTACTATGAGACTGCCTTTACCCGCGAGGCTGGCCTGAAGGATTTTGCTGATGTTCTTCAGGGCAACAGCCAGATCGACGCTGTGTTCTCTATGGACGACGAGACCTCTATCGGCGTGCTGCAGGCCATCTCTGAGGCCAAGCGCACGGACATCAAGGTGGTCACCGGCGGCGGCGGGTGCCAGGAGTACTTTAACATGATGCCCGAGAACGAGGAGATCTGGATTCAGTCCGCTCTGTACAGCCCCGACATGGTTAAGGACGCAGTGGACATGGCCGTGGCTCTGCTCAAGGGCGAGACCGTGGACCAGGAGAAGATCATCCCCACCACTGTGGTCGACCGTGAGAACTGCGCCGACTATCTGGACGAGAAGTCTCCCTACTAAGCCGGGCGGTCTGTTCCAAAACAAACTGAAAACCAGGTATGACAAAGCAGGGCTGCCGTTACCCCCCCTGCCAGGCTGACCAGAGGGAGGCCTGAGGGGCCAGCGGTATCTGCCAGCGGCTTTTGCCCCGGGCAGCGGCTTTTACCCGGGCAGCAAACCTTTGCCCAGGCAGCAGCCTGACCATACCGGCGGAGCAGCGCGCGGCTTTGCGCGGCCCGTCAATGAAAAAAGGCTATGGCGCACTCGTCATAGCCTTTTTGCAAAGAGAGGGAGAGGATGGCCTATGACACTGGAAATGCGGAACATCTACAAGTCGTTCGGCGCCAACAACGTGCTGAGGGACATTGATTTTACTGTCAGCGGGGGCGAAATCTGCGCCCTGCTGGGAGAGAACGGCGCGGGAAAGTCCACCCTGATGAATATTCTGGGGGGTGTGCTCCCCGCCGACCAGGGAGAGCTGCGGCTGGATGGCCAGCCCGTGCGCTTCCGCACCCCGGCAGAGTCTCTGGCAGCAGGAGTGGCCTTTATCCACCAGGAGCTGAACCTGGTGAACGACCTGGCCATTTTTGAGAACATGTTTATTGGCCGCGAGCTGAAGGGCCGGGCCGGTCTGCTGGACAGCAGGGCAATGTGCCAGCGCTGCCAGGAGGTATTTGACCGCATGGGCGTGGACCTGGACCCCAGGGTCATGGTGCGGGACCTGGACGCCTCCTACAAGCAGATTGTGGAAATCGCCCGGGCCCTGCTCATGGAGGCAGCTGTCATTATTATGGACGAGCCCACCACCTCGCTCACCGACCCGGAGATTGACCGGGTGTTTGACATGATGCGCACCCTGAAAAGCCAGGGGGTGGCCATGGTGTTCATCTCCCATAAGCTCAAGGAGGTGATGGCTGTGTGCACCCGCTACACCGTGCTGCGAGACGGGGCTATGGTTGCTGCCGGAGACGTGGCCGGCACCACTGTGGACCAGCTGGCCCAGCACATGGTGGGCCACGCGGTGCGCACCGAGTCTCTGCGGCAGGAGCACAGCCTGGGCCAGGAGGTGCTGCGGGCCCAGCACCTGAGCCAGGAGCGGCGCTTTGAGGACGTCAGCTTCTCGGTGCGGGCGGGGGAGGTGCTGGGCTTTACCGGCCTGCTGGGAGACGGCCGAAGCGAGCTGTTCCAGGCCATTTTTGGCAGCGGGGGCAAATACCAGGGCCAGCTGTACCTAGAGGGCAGGCCTGTCACTGTAAGGAACACCAGTCAGGCAGTGGCCCTGGGCATTGGCTATGTGCCCCGGGACCGGAAGGAGAACGGCATCATCAAGGACATGGACATTTTAGAGAACGGCTCCATTGTCACCTGGCCCAGGCAGGGCCGGGGGGGCTTTCTCAACTGGAAGCAGGTGAGGGAGGACTTTCAGCGGCAGGCAGAGGCCCTGAGAATCAAAATGGGCGCCCAAAGCGACCGGATTGGAAGCCTCTCCGGCGGCAACCAGCAAAAGGTGGTGCTGGCCAAATGGCTGAACGCAGAGCCTAAGGTGCTGATTTTCGACAACCCCACCCAGGGTGTGGACGTGGGCGCAAAGGAGGACATATACGACACCATTTTGAAGCTGGCTGCTCAGGGCGTGGCTGTGGTGGTGCTGTCCAGCGAGGCCCAGGAGATTGTCCGCCTGTGCAGCCGGGCGCTGGTGCTTTTCCACGGCCGGGTGCAGGGCGAGCTGCAGGGCGAGGCCCTTAACGACCAGGAGATTATGCGGCTGGCCACTGGCGGCGGCGAAGGAGAACAGAAAGAGAGGATGGCGGCAAATGGATAAGGCGGAAAAGAGAAAAGAGGGCGCAATGGGCATACTGCACCGGCTGCGGGACCTGTGGCGGGGCAGCCCCCTGTTCAGCACTGGCATGGCCCTGCTGGTGATGGTGATTGTGCAAACCCTGGCCCTGAGCATGAACACCAGCTTTGATACCTTTGGCCAGTGGTTTCAAAACTGGCTGCAAAACTGGGTCTCTCTGCTAAGGGGCAACGCAGGCATTGGCATCATTGCCCTGGGCATGACCTTTGTAATCATCTCCGGGGGCATCGACCTGTCTGTGGGCTCGGTGTATGTCACAGTGGGCGCCTTTTTGATGGTGCTGCTAAACACCGGGGCTGGCGGCTGGCTGGCTGGCATCGGCCTGGAGGGCATCCCCGCCATTTTGCTGGCCCTGGTGCTGGCTATGGCCCTGGGCAGTCTGCTGGGCGAGGGCAACGGCCTGCTCATCTCCTATGGCAGAATGCCCCCCTTTATTGCCACCCTGGGCTCCATGCAGATTCTGCGCAGCGTCACCCAGTATTGCATGAAGGCCCAAAAAACCGAGCTGCCCGACGCCTATAAGGCCATTGCCCGGTTCGACATTGGGGGCCAGCAGCTGATGCCCATTATTTACTGGGCGGTGCTGGCAGCGGCTATGTACATCATCTCTCAGAAGACCAGCTTTGGCCGCTATGTGTTCGCCATTGGCTCCAACGAGCGGACCACCCGGCTCTCTGGGGTAAATGTGCGCAAGGTCAAGCGCCGGGTGTATGCCCTAACAGGCTTTTTGGTGGCCATTGCGGCTGTAATCCAGACCTCCCGCATTGGCTCAATGGACTATGCCAGCGCAGGCAGCGGGTTTGAGATGGACGCCATTGCGTCGGTGATTGTAGGCGGCACCAGCATGTCTGGGGGACGGGGCTCTATAATCGGCACGGTGTTTGGCACACTGATTGTGGCGGTGATGAACAACCTGCTGAACCTGATTGGCGTAGACCCCTACCTGAGCGCAGCCTTCAAGGGCGCAATCATTATTGGAGCTGTGCTGCTGCAAAGAAAAGACAAGAACTGACCACAGAGCCTTATTTCCAGTTCCAGGCAGGCAAGGCGCAGCCTTCTGCCAGGACACACTGCCAAAGGCAAGGAAAATCCCCCCTCTCAGTCCCTGTTCATTAGACTGAGAGGGGGGATTCTTTTCATTGAACACAACCGAAACGCCGCCTACCTGCGCTCCTCCACAGGCCCGGGCTCCGCAGCCCAAACCTCCAAAAAGAAATCATACATGGGCATCAGGCCAGAGAAGGACTCTGCCAGCAGCTCCGGCAGCTGCATGTCAAAAAGCCTGTCACCAAAAAAGTTCTCATACCCTACGCTCAAATGGCGGCGGTTGTACCAGGGGTTCAGCAGCTCTCCTCTGTCCCCCTTGGGCCGCTTGTACTCCTCGCCCCACAAACGGCCCTGCTCCCAGTGGGGAATCCCTGTCACCAGCTTTTCAAAACGGGTCAGGTCCCGGTCCATGTGCCTGCGAAAGGCCTCCGCCTGAGCTGCGGTCTGGTCCCAAAAACCCAGGCCGTGAGCGGTGCCCTCCAAGCCCAGCTCAAACCAGAGCATAGGGCCCCGGGAAGCAGCCTCCATCCGCTGCAAAGAGAACCACAGATGGTCATGATAGGGGCCCCGGCCAAACAGCCGCCGGGCGTCCCGGTAAATGCGGGAAATTCTGGGCTGAAACCCATACTTGGGCCAGCGCGCCTGCATCAGCCCGGCAGTCTCTTGGGCCAGCGAGCGAAAGGGATGCTCCAACACCCTGCGGTATTCCTCTTTGTGCTCCTGAAACCAGGGCCGCTGGTTGTTCAAAGAGAGCTCCCAGAGAAAGTCAATGGCACGGGAGGTGAGTGGGTCATACATAGGCTTAGGCCTTGAGCTGGAACCGCCCGGTCTCGGCCTTCAGCCGGTTGGACTGGGAGAACAGCTCGGCGCTTACAGCGGCAGACTCCTCACTGCTGGCAGAGTTGGTCTGCACCACTGCGGAAATCTGCCCAATGCCCTCAGTAACCTGCTCAATGGCCTCAGCCTCGCCCCGCACCGCATCGGCAATCACGCCAATGTCCTGGTTCGAGTGGGTGACCAGCTCCAGGGTCTCCTGCAGGGAGGAGGACACATCGCCCACCAGCGCGCTGCCCCGCTCAGCAGCCTGCACACAGTTGTCAATCAGGTCCTTTGTGGCCTTTGCCGCCTGGTCAGACTGGGCCGCCAGGCTGCGCACCTCGCCGGCCACCACGGCAAAGCCCTTGCCCGCGTCGCCCGCACGAGCAGCCTCCACCGCGGCGTTCAGGGCCAGAATATTGGTCTGGAAGGCAATGTTCTCAATTGTGGCAATAATCTGGCCAATCTGCTGAGAGGTGTTGCTGATGTCCTCCATCGCAGCCACCATCTGCTTAACCTGGCTGCTGCTGGCCGTAACCTGCTGGCCGGTGCGGGTGGCCCGGCTCTGGGCCTCAGCAGCCATCTCCACATTCTTTTTCGCGCTGCGGGACAGGTCGTCTAGGGTA
This sequence comes from Acutalibacter sp., assembly GCF_056800975.1. NCBI lineage: Bacteria > Bacillati > Bacillota > Clostridia > Eubacteriales > Acutalibacteraceae > Acutalibacter > Acutalibacter sp. The sequence goes on along the minus strand of NZ_JBQISV010000023.1, from coordinate 4,780 downwards.
GAGTACAGCTCCTCTACCGAGCTGGCCTGCTCGGTGGCGCCCTGGGCCAGAGACTGGCTGCTGCTGGCCAGCTGGTCGGCGTTCTGAGAGATGCGCTGCTCCGCAGCCTTAATCCCCTCCAAAGCCGCAGAGAGCGTAGAGGTAAAGCTGTCAATGGAGGTCTGGATGGAGCGGAAATCACCTATGTAGTCGGTGAAAGTGCTCACATTGAAGTCTCCCTGAGAGACCTGGTCCAGAATCTGGTTGATATCCGCCACATAGCTGTCAATGAGAGCCATAGAGTTCCGTAGGATGCGGCACAGGTCGCCCAGCTCGTTTTGAGACTCATAGTCCAGTTTCAGCTCCAAACGGCCCTCCTGAAGCTGACGGCTGCGCTCAGTAATGTGCAGAATGGGTTTGATGACCTTTCTCATCACAAACTGAATGAGGCTGATCAGGCACAGCAGAGCCAGCAGCAGGCACACGCCCGCAGTGACATGCATGGTTGTGGTGGTGCTGTCCATTTTGGCGTTGCACACCTCGCTGAGCTCCCCGCCCCGCTCCACCACCTGGTCCAGCAGGCCCACCAGGGTGGAGAGATTCTTGAGAATGGTGTCCTGATAGTAGGCCTGAGCCTCCTCAGGCGAGGTCTCCATTGTGTTGAGCACATGGGTGGCAGACTCGTGAAGCTCCTTATGCAGGGGCTCCAGCTGAGAGCGCAGCGCCAGCACCTGGGGGTCCTCTGTGTAGGCCTCGCCATAGAGCCACTGACCCAGCACACAGGTGGTGGGGTCAATGCTGCCAGTGAACTCCGCGCCGGCATAAAGGGCGTTGCTCAGGCCAGAGGCCCACTTGTAGTGGGCGGTCTCTGCCTGCTGCGCCCGCTGCAGCAGGGCGTTTGCCTGCTGGGTCTCGGCCTGGGTGGTCTGAATGCGGAAAATGTTGAAGCTGGTAAGAAAGCTGAGCAGAAGCGTGGCAGACAGAGTAGCCACCACACGGATGGAAACAGAGCGCTTGATGCTGTTTTTCATAGGGAAACGTCCTTTCTCGAGCCCGGCCGGAGGCGGACGGGCAAATAATGCGGGTAGAGAAAAAAGCAGGGCACACTAACCGTCTTATTGTAGCACATTTCAACCCCAAATTGCAAGCCCCTTGTAGAGGAGAAAAGCGAAAACATGGCGGTTCCGGCAAACTTCCCCCAGCCCTTGTGAGCTGGCCGGCGGCAGGCCCATCAAAGGGTATGGGCGGCGCTCCCCAGGTCTGCCCATACTGCCGGCAGGCTTGCCCAAAACCTCTCTCTGGCAGTATGGGGCTTGGCCCTGGTACACCCGCAAATCAGGGGGACTTGGCCGGGCAGCATGGAAGCCGTCAGATAGGGGTATACCCCATTTATATGACAGCAGCGGCTGAGTGTTGACCAGGAAGTCCAGTCCGCCCTGTCAAAACAAACCGGCGCTCAGCTTTTTACATGCTGAACGCCGGTCCCTTTAGATGATAAGAGCAGATGCCTGGACCCTGTCATCCCCTCTATTTTTAAGCAGCCCCTAAAGGTCTATTCCCCTGGGTTCAGCTTGGCATATATGTAGGTGTCCTTCCACACAGGGGCCCCGGTCTCGTCCTTCCAGAAGTAGACATTCCTTCTCAGGTGGGCCTCCCGCTGAAAGCCCAAGGCCTCCATCAGCCGCCAAGAGGCCTGGTTGCAGGGGTCGCACTCTCCGTAAATGCGGTGAACCCCCTGAGAAAACGCCCGGCAAATCAGAGCCCGGCAGCCTTCCGCAGCATAGCCCTGCCCCCAATAGCCCCGGTTGAACACAAATCCCAGCTCCAACGCTTCAAAATCCCGCTTGCCCAGGTAGACATTGCCAATCATTTTGTGGGTCTGCCTAAGCTCCACAGCAATCATCTCGTCGGTGCTTATGCGCCACGCCAGATTGTCCCTTGCCTCCTCAAGAGTCATGGGCTTGTAGGGCTCAAACTCCACCACCCTTTCATCAGACAGGTATTCAAGCAGGTCCTGCAGATCCCCTGGCTGATACCGCCTCAAAATCAAACGCTCTGTCTCCGCCAGAACCATTTTGCTTTCCATAACAAACGAGCTCCTTCCTCTATTCGCAGAATGTCTTTTCGTCCAAAAGCCCCCCTGCACGAGCAGCCATAGACGTGCTGAATCACCAGGTGTGTCAGGTGTGTCAACAGAATATAGAGGGTAAAAATATTAACCTCGTATATATAAGCCCCTGTTTTTAGCTGACACACCTGGCACACACCTCTTAAAACCCACCTAATCAGCAGCCACCTCCAAACCGCGACTACCAACCCAGCTACTCCCTCTCAGTAGGGCTGGCTGTGCCTATGAGTTGGCTCCACCAACTCACCGCCCCGCGAACTGGGTCCAGCGTCACGCTGGGTTAGCCGATGAGCATGCGGCCTTCGGGGAGGATGGCGGGAGAGGGCTTGGCGCGCATCCAGATGGAAAGGCCGAAGGACAGAGGCCCCACCCGGCCAATAAACATGGTGACGCACAGAATCAACCGCGAGACAGGCTCCAACCGGGTGGTCACTCCTGCTGTCAGCCCCGCTGTGCCAAAGGCCGAAGCCGCCTCGTAGAGAACGTCAATAAACCGAATCTCCGGGTTCAGCAGACTGAGGGCCGTGGCGTCGGCAAACACCACCGCCAGCCCCAGCAGCACCACGGTTAGGGACTTGTACACCACCCCGGGCGCGAACCGGTGCCGGAGAACCGAGGCCTCCCCCCGCCCCCGCAGCGTGGAGCTGACCGCCGCCAGCAAAACCACCAGAGTGGTGGTCTTTACCCCCCCTGCCGTGGAGCCGGGACAGCCCCCAATAAACATGAGCGCCACCGAGAGCACCTTGGTAAAGCTGGTCTGCGCTCCAATGTCCACTGAGGCAAAGCCTGCCGTGCGGGTGTTTACCGACTGGAACAGCGCCGCCACCAGCTTTTCCAATACATTCAGGTGGGACATGGTCTGGTCATACTCCAACAGAAAAAAGCCCAGCGTCCCCAGCCCCACCAGGGCCAGCGTTGCCCGCAGGCAAATCTGCGAGTGAAAGTTCAGCCGCCCGGCCCCCCGGCGGCGCAAGGGGGCCCGCAGCTTGCACAGATACAGGTCCCGCACCACCACAAAGCCCAGCCCGCCGGTGACAATCAGCCCGCAAATGGTCAGCGAGACCAGGGGGTCGCCGGCAAAGGCTGTGAGACTGCTGTTCCCCGGCACAAAGCCCAGAATGTCAAACCCTGCGTTGCAGTAGGCCGAAACCGCCACAAATACCGAGGGCCATACCCCCTGCACCCCATACTGGGGAACCAGCCGGAGCATCAGCAGGCCTGCGCCCAGGCCCTCACACAAAAAGGTGAAGCCCAGCATCAGCCTTAGCAATGCCGCTGCGTCCGGCATGTCGCTGCCGCTGGCCTCGCCCGTGAGCACCATCTCCCGCAGGCCCAGCCGCCGCCGGACCAGCAGGGAAAAGCCAGTGGCAAAGGTGGAAAGGCCCAGTCCCCCCAGCTGAATCAGCGCCAGAAGAACCCCCTGGCCAAAGGGAGACCAGTGGGCAGTGGTGTCCACCACCGAGAGCCCGGTGACACAGGTGGCCGAGGTGGCGGTGAAAAGAGCGTCTAAAGGGTGGGTGAGGGTTCCTGCGGCAGAGGAGACCGGCAGCGTCAGCAAGAAGCAGCCAAGCAGAACCAGCAGCAAAAAGCTGGCCGCAATCACCCGCACAGGCGGAGCGGTTTTTACCCAAGCGGCCAACCGCCGCCTGAGGGCTGACAGGGAAGACATGCAATCACATCCCAAGGGTTTTTTCGTTTATTGTTTATAGAGAAATCACAGCTGAGAAGCAGCCAGCATTTTGCGCAGACCGGCCTTTTCCAGCAAAACTACAAGAGGCAGACCCAGCACAAGGCAGACCGCCAGCTCGCCCAGTCCCACAGTAAGGGCGCTGTAGCCGAAATTGGCCAGCGTGAAGGCAGACCAGGTGAAAGCCCCGTCCCCGTTGAGACAGGAGATCTCCAACCCCACCACAAGGGCATTGAGAATAACCGGCGGCAGTGGGGCCAGCAGGGGCAAGCCCTTGTACTGAATTTTGGAGACAGCCGCCGTGCCCAGCGCGGCCAGCAGCGTGGCGGCAGTGCCAAATACCCAGTCTACCATGCCCAAAGGGCTGCCCAGGTTGGCAATCAGACAGCCAACAGCCAGGCCGGGAATGGCAGCGGGAGTAAAAGCGGGAAGAACGGTGAGGGCCTCTGAAAAGCGGAGCTGCACCGGGCCGTATGCCAGATTGAGCATAGCGGCAGCATAGGTAAGGGCGGCGTACAGCGCGGCAATCACAGCGCTGAGCGCCAGAAAACGGACGTTGGTTTTGTTCGACATGATGGTTCTCTCCTTGTAATTAGTTTTGTTTAAGGTCAGGATGTTTCGACTGACCGCTGCCGGGGCAAGAGCAGGCAGCTGATAAGCTGGCAGCTTATATAGAATACGACTTTTTGAAAAAAAAAGCAAGGCCTGGGCAAAGTTTTCCTTGCGCCCCAGGCCAAAAGAGGGTATAATAGAAGGACACAGCAGAATAATACGCGGGCATGGCGGAATTGGCAGACGCGCCAGATTTAGGTTCTGGTGGGCAACCATGCAGGTTCGAGTCCTGTTGCCCGCACCAATGAAGTGGAGCTGTTTTTCGAACCCTTTTATCGAAAAACAGCTCCACTTTGTGTTATAAATCCTAGAAATGGCTGGAATTTTAAAAAGGGTACTTTGATACCCTTCTTAAAATAACTCCAAAATCCATT
>NZ_JBQISV010000022.1:0-28935 GCF_056800975.1 Acutalibacter sp. | reverse complement strand
CCCCACCCCAAACCACACAGCCCAAGACAAACCTGACCCCCCCAGGCTGCAATCGACTGTTATCCACTGACGCGAAACGAGGTGCAAGCATGAAACCTTTGGTTCTTGGAAATATTTCATATGGCATGTACGCCATCGGCGTAAAGGGGGAGAACGGCCCCTCCGCCTGCATCGTCAACACGGTGATGCAGGTGACCAAAACCTCTCCCTCGGCCCCGCCCCTGGTGGCCCTTTCCATGAATGCCGAAAACTACAGCTGCCGCTGCATTGAGGAGAACGGGATGTTCAGCATCTCCGTGCTGTCCGAAGAGACCCCCGCCACCGTCATCGGGGCCCTGGGCTTTACCTCCGGCCGCTGCGGGGGCAAGCTGGATAACATCCGCCACAAGGTGCTCATGGAGGGCGTGCCGGTCATCAAAGAGAACACCTGCTGCTGGTTCCTCTGCCAGGTCAAGGCAAAGCTCCCCGCCGGGGGGCAGGTGCTGTTCCTGGCGGAGATTGTCGCCGGCAGCGACGTGACCGGAGGCCGGGAGACCGCCGGCAAGTTCGAGGCCTACAAGCCCATGACCTACCAGTATTATGTAGAGAAGCTGGGGGGCGTGTCCCCCAAAAAGGCCCCCACCTACCTGCCCAACCATCAGGGGGGCGACCGGCTCTCCGGCGAGCGTTTCATCTGCTCGGTGTGCGGCTACGAGTACCACGACCCCAACTTCGGCTTTGAGGAGCTTCCCGCCGACTGGGCCTGCCCCATCTGCAAAATGCCCAAAAAGGCCTTTGTCCGCAAAAAATAACGGGAGGTGAAGCGAGTGGAGCGGAAAATAAAAGGAATCGCCCTGCTCCTGTTCAGCATTCTGCTCACCCTGGGCTTCGACGCAATGGACTGGACCTGGTTCCAATTCGCCTTCTTTGAAATCCGGTGGGCGGCCATATTCATCCTGCTGGGAGCCGTTGGCCTGGCGATGACGCTGTGGCCGGAGGATCAGTAGGGGAGGGGAGAGCCCGTGCTTCTGGATCATAGGAGCGATACCTATAAGAACGTGCGATGACTTCGCAAGCAAAGCCGAAGGCAAAATTTGCCGGAATATCCGGCCCGTACAGGTTCTTCACCTTACGAGACGCCGGCATCTGACTATAAGGAGTAGGCTGGGTCTGACCCGCTGCCTACAGGGAACAGGAAAACCAAAATGGAAACTGCATTTGCAAGAGAAGAGCTGCTCCTGGGCCAAGAAGCCCTGAAACGCCTGCAAAAGGCCCGGGTAGCCGTATTCGGCCTGGGCGGCGTGGGAGGCCATGCCGCCGAGGCCCTGGTCCGCTGCGGCGTGGGGGCCGTGGACCTGATCGACGGAGACGTATACAGCCCCACCAACCTGAACCGCCAGCTGTTCGCCACCACCGCCACTTTGGGCCTGCCCAAGGTGCAGGCGGCAGGGGAGAGGCTGCGGGCAATCAACCCAGCGGCGGAGATTGACGAGCACCCCTTCTTCTACACCCCCCACACGGCCGGCCGGCTGGACTTTGCCCGGTTCGACTACATTCTCGACTGCATTGACATGGTCACCGGCAAGCTTGCCATCATCCAGCGGGCCGTGGAGGAGGGTGTGCCCATGGTCAGCGCCATGGGGGCCGGCAACAAGCTGGACCCCACCGCCTTTCGCGTGGCGGACATCTATGAGACCAGCGTCTGCCCCCTGGCCCGGGTCATGCGCCGGGAGCTGAAAAAGCGGGGCGTCCCCCAGCTAAAGGTGGTCTACTCCCAAGAGCCCCCCCGGGCCGGCCCGCCCTCCCTGGGGGAACGCCCCCTGCCAGGCAGCGTGGCCTTTGTGCCCTCTGTGGCAGGGCTCATTATGGCGGGAGAAGCAGTGAAAGACCTGACAGGAGTGGGAAATGATGGAGGATAACCAAAGCCTCTGCCAGCAGGCAGAGCGCAGCCTTACCAAAAAATACCGCAAGCAGCTGTGGGCCCCCTTCATCGCCGGGGTAAAAACCTACAACCTGCTTCAAGAGGGCGACCGGGTGGCAGTGTGCGTCTCCGGGGGCAAGGACTCCATGGCGCTGGCAAAGCTGATGCAGCTTTTGCACCGCTATTCCCAGTTCCCCTTTGGCCTGGAATTCATCGCCATGGACCCAGGCTACAGCCCCGAAAACCGGGCCCGGCTGCTGGCCAACGCCCAAAGGCTCCAAGTGCCCCTGCAGGTGTTTGACACCAACATTTTTGACGTGGCGGACTGGGGCGGCAAAAACGCCTGCTACCTCTGCGCCCGTATGCGCCGGGGGCATCTCTACAAGCGGGCCCAACAGCTGGGCTGCAACAAAATCGCCCTGGGCCACCACTTCAACGACGTGATCGAGACCACAGTCATGGCCATGTTCTACGGGGCCCAGCTTCAGGCCATGCCCCCCAGGCTCCAAAGCAAAAACTACCCGGGCATGGAGCTCATCCGCCCCCTCTACCGGGTCCACGAGCAGGCCATTCTGGCCTGGCAGCGCTACAATCAGCTGGAATTCCTCCGCTGCGCCTGCAGGTTCACCCAGCAGGCCGCAGCCTGCGGAGGCTCCAAGCGGCAGGAGGTCAAGGAGCTGCTGGCCGGCCTGAAAAAGACCAACCCCAATATAGAGAAAAGCATTTTCATGAGCCTCCACAACCTGTGCCCCGACACCTTCCCCGTAACCGAGGGCCAGCCCCCCGCAGAAAGCCCGGAACAAAAATAAAGAAGCGGACGGCCCTTCTGGGCTGTCCGCTTTTGTGTTTGAGGTTTTACGGCTTGTCCGGCGTCTTCATCAGGTCCGCCAGGGTGATCCCCTTCAGGTAATCCGTGATCACATTGTCCAGCCCCTTCCACAGGGGCAGGGTCCGGCAGCCCTCCGCCCGGGGGCAGGGGGGACGGGTGTCCTCCAGGCAGGCCACCGGGGCCAGGGAGTCCTCGGTAAGCCGCAGGATGGTTTCTACAGAGCATTCCTGGGGCGAAACGCTGAGCTTATAGCCGCCTCCCTTGCCCCGCAGGCCCTTGAGCACTCCATTCCGGACCAGAATTTTCAGAATGCTCTCCAAGTACTTCTCCGATACATCCTGGCGTGCAGCCACCTCTTTCAAGGGGATATACCCCTCCCGGGGGTCCTCCGCAATGTCCACCAGGATCCGCAGGGCGTAGCGCCCTTTGGTAGAAATCAGCATGGTGATAAACCCTTTCCTTTCATTCAATAGAACTAGGTGTCAGCTTTAAAGAACTAAGTATCTACTCTACAGTATAGCAGGTTGTTTGTCAAGATGCAAGTGGAAAAATCCTCGAAAAATTTATTTTGTACGCTCCCAAACGCGCCGGCAGCTCCGCATTATTCTCCCATAGAAAAATAATCCCGCTCCCCATCGGGCGCCCCCTCCCTCAGACGATGGTTCCAGCTGTTCCACAGCGAGTGGGGCCCATAAATCCGCCCAATCACCTCCACCATCTCCCCGGGGGTCTCCTTACAGTTCCCCAGCAGCCAGGCAATCAGCATAGCAGAGATACCCGCAGTAAAAAACTGAAAGTGGTAAGCCCGCTCCCCCGGCACGCCAAACCCCATGTCCTCCTCCCGTACTTTTTTAATCTCCTTCTGAAAGGGTGCGTTGATCACCTCGATCAGATGAGAGGCCCGGGTGATCTCCGTAAAGTAGAGCAGATAGAATTCCTGATACTCCTTCACAAACTGAAAGACTCCCTCCATCACTGTGAAAAAGCTCTTGCGGCTGGCAAAATTCTGGTGGATTCGCTCATAGCACATCTCGGCCATCTGCAGCTCCACCTTTTCAAACAGGTCGTACACGTCCAGGTAGTGGGCGTAAAAGGTCGAGCGGTTTACGCCAGCCTGCTCGCAAATCTCCCGCACCGTAATTTTGCTCACTGGCTTGCCGCCCTGCACCATACACGCAAAGGCAGCGCGCACAATGGCCTCGTCGGTGTTCTGGCGGCGTTTGTTGTTGGGGGTGTTCATAGCCCGGCCTCTTTTCCCAAAAGAATTTTATTAACGCAACACCTGACGCAACATTGCCGGTTGAAACAGACATCTGTCGGTATTATACTATAGTCACAGCCAGAAAACAAGTGCAAAAGCGAAAAAATCTGAGAGGAGCATTCCCCATGAAAAACGAGAAAATGCTGCGAGAGGCCCCTGTATGGAAGCTGCTGTTCACCGTGGGCCTGCCCACGATTGTGGTCATGATCATCAACGTGCTCTACAACATGGCCGACGTGTTCTTTATGGGCCAAACCGGAGAGACCATGCAGGTGGCGGCCATCTCTCTGTGCGGGCCGGCCTTTAACATTTTCCAGGGCATGGGCACCCTGTTCGGGTCCGGGGCCTGCACCGCCATTGCCATGGCCCTGGGCCAGGGCGACCGGGAGCGGGCCCGGCAGTACAGCGCCTTTTGCACCTGGGCCTCTGTGGCCGTGGGCCTGGCGCTGGCCGGGGCCATGCTCGCCTTCATGACCCCTCTGCTGACTATGATGGGCGCCACCCCCGAGACCGAAGCCTTTGCCCGCACCTACCTGACCATTGTGGCCCTGGGCTCTCCCTTCACCATGTTCTGCGGGGGACTGGGCAATGCTCTCCGGGCAGACGGCTCCTCTGCCAAAACCATGCTCATCTCCCTGGCAGGCACTGGGGTCAACATTGCCCTGGACCCCCTGTTTATTCTGGTCTTCCGCTGGGGCATTGCCGGGGCGGCCTGGGCCACGGTGCTGGGCAATGTGGTCAGCTGCGTGCTGGTGTTCCTCCATGTGCGCAAAACCGACTGCTTCACCATCTCCCCCCGCTGCTTCACCCTGAAAAAGCAGGTCTCCCTCCGGGTCATGAGCCTGGGCCTGCCCATGGCCCTGGGCACAGTGCTCATGTGTTTCTCCTCCATGTTCAGCAACCAGCTTCTGGTCAAATACGGCAACATTGCCGTAGCCGCCAACGGCGTGGCAGGCAAGGCAGGCATGCTGGTGGGCATGATCGTCATGGGCCTGTGCATGGGCATGCAGCCTGTCATCTCCTACGCCTACGGCATGGGCGACCGCAAGCGTCTGCGGGGCATTCTGCTGGCCACAGGCACAGCAGCCACTCTGCTCAGCATCCTGCTGGGCGGCTGCTTCCTTCTCACCCGCGAGGCCTTTATCCAAGCCTTCCTCAACGACCCCGAGATCCTGGAAACCGGCAAATTCATGATGCTGACTCTGCTGGGCGCACCGGTAGGGGGCGTCTACCAGCTGTGCTCCGTCTATCTTCAGGGCACCGGCAAGGTGAGCTACGCCACCTTCACCTCTCTGCTGAGCAAGGGGATCATCTTCATCCCCATGGTGTTCCTGGGCGAGGCCCTGCTGGGGCTCCCCGGCCTGGTGTTCGCCGGCGTAGCCACCGAGTTCGCCTCCACCGCCGTGGCGGTCCTGCTCTGCCTCAGCTGGTCCAAGCAGTCCGCCCCACAGCAAAAACGCCGCCCCATCCCCGCCTGACTGTTTCCAGCAACGCCGCCCCCATACCAGCCCTTGCGCAAGACTTACCTGCCAACCCCGAGACTGACTGGCCTCAACCAAGCCAGCTTTCCCAACTCTTGTGCACATCTGACAAAAATGGACGGCGCAGCCCACACACAATCCCTGCGGATACTGCCGTAAGAAAACCGTAAGACACAGCCCCTCTCCCTTGTAAGCTTTTCCTGATAAAATAGCCCCAAACCAAACAAAAGGGGGCGAAGCCTGTGACAAAAATCCTGATTTTCATGATAACGCTGACCTTCGGGGTCGTCCTTTGGGAGGAACGCCGGAAGAAACGCCAGCAATAGCCGCACCCGCCCACAGCGGGCGCAGGGGAGCCGGAGCCCTTCCGGCTCCCTTTTTTCATGTGGGGCAGCTGGTGGAAAGTACACAAATATCCCAAGGGAGATTATCGATATTTCTTTATCGATAAATGAAATTCGTGCTTCCCTTTTTCATAGAAATGTGCTATATTATAAACAGTAAGCGCATGAAAAGCAGCAACAGGAAAGCGAGGTGATAAAAATGCCGGACCGATGTGTCTCCAAGCAGACCCTGCAAAGGCTGCCCGCCTATCTCAGCTATCTGAGAAGCATGGGCGCGGGCAGGGGCAAGCATGTCTCCGCCACAGTCATTGCCGAGGCCCTGGGCCTTAACGACGTGGTGGTGCGCAAAGACCTGGCCTCTGTCAGCAGCAAGGGCAGGCCCAAGGTGGGCTATGTGCGCCAGGAGCTAATCCGGGAGCTGGAGGGCTTTCTGGGCTACGACAACAGCCAGGACGCGGTGCTGGTGGGCGCGGGCAAGCTGGGCCAGGCCCTGCTTGCCTACAGCGGCTTTCCCCAGTACGGGCTCAACATTCTGGCGGGCTTTGACGACGACCCGGCCCTTTCCGGCAAAGAGATCGCGGGCAAAAAGATTCTGCCCATGGAAAAGCTGCCGGACCTGTGCCACAGGGTGGGGGTGCACATCGGAATCATTACGGTGCCGGGGGAGCACGCCCAAAGGGTGTGCGACCAGCTGATAGAGAGCGGCATTCTGGCGGTGTGGAACTTCGCCAACGCGCACCTGCAGGTGCCGGAGGGCATTCTGGTGCAGAATGAGAACATGGCGGTGTCGCTGGCGCTGCTTTCCAACCACCTGAAAGAACGATTCAGCACGAAGGGAGGCGCCGGGTAGGCTTGCGCTGCAAGCCGGTCTGGGGCTCCCCAAATAAACAGCAAAGGATGGGCAATTTCATGGAGACAAATTTTGAGATCGTGGAAAATGTGGAAACCTTTGAAAAAATGCTGGCCCGGGTGCGCGAAGCGCAGAAAAAATACGCCGCCTTCACCCAGCAGCAGGTGGACGAAATTTTCCGCGCAGCGGCCATGGCCGCCAACCTTCAGCGTATCCCGCTGGCCAGAATGGCCGTTGAGGAGACGGGCATGGGCATTGTGGAGGACAAGGTCATCAAAAACCACTATGCCGCCGAGTATATCTACAATACCTACAAAAACACCAAAACCTGCGGTGTAATCGAGGAGGACAAGGCCTTCGGCATCCGTAAGATCGCTGAGCCCATCGGCGTCATCGCCGCCGTAATCCCCACCACCAACCCCACCTCCACCGCCATCTTCAAGACCCTTCTGGCCCTGAAGACCCGCAACGGCATTATCATCAGCCCCCATCCCCGGGCAAAGAAGTGCACCATTGCCGCCGCCAAGGTGGTTCTGGAGGCCGCTGTCAAGGCCGGCGCTCCCGAGGGCCTCTTCGGCTGGATCGACGCCCCCTCTCTGGAGCTGACCAACCTGGTCATGGCCGAGGCGGACATCATCCTGGCCACCGGCGGCCCCGGCATGGTCAAGTCCGCCTACTCCTCCGGCACCCCGGCTCTGGGCGTGGGCGCGGGCAATGTGCCCGCCATCATCGACGAGAGCGCAGACCCCATCATGGCCGTCAACTCCATCATCCACTCCAAAACCTTCGACAACGGCATGATCTGCGCCTCCGAGCAGTCCGTCATCACCCTGGAACCCCTGTATGACGCGGTAAAGGCCGAGTTTGTCAAGCGCGGCTGCCACATTCTCTCCAAGGCCGAGCTGAACAAGGTGCGCAAGACCATCATCATCAACGGCGCCCTCAACGCCAAAATCGTGGGCCAGTCCGCCTTTAAGATCGCCCAGCTGGCCGGCGTCACTGTGCCCGAGACCACCAAGATTCTGATTGGCGAGGTAGAGAGCGTGGACATCTCCGAGGAGTTCGCCCACGAGAAGCTGTCCCCGGTGCTGGCCATGTACAAGGCCGTGAGCTTTGAGGACGCGGTGCAGAAGGCCGAGCGCCTCATCGAGGACGGCGGCTACGGCCACACTGCCTCTCTCTACATCCATCCCTCCCAGCAGGAGCGTCTGGCCCAGCATCAGGCGGCCATGAAGACCTGCCGTATTGTGGTCAACACCCCCTCCTCCTTTGGCGGCATCGGCGACCTGTACAACTTCCGTCTGCCGCCTTCGCTCACCCTGGGCTGCGGCTCCTGGGGCGGCAACTCCGTCTCCGAGAACGTGGGCGTCAAGCACCTCATCAATATTAAGACCGTGGCCGAGAGGAGAGAGAATATGCTGTGGTTCCGCACGCCTGAGAAGGTGTTCTTCAAAAAGGGCTGCATGCCCGTGGCTCTTGAGGAGCTGAAAACCGAGTACAACAGGAAGAAAGCGTTTATTGTCACCGACAGCTTCCTGTATCAGAACGGCTACACCAAGCCCCTTACCGACAAGCTGGACGAGCTGGGCATTCAGTACGCCGTGTTTGCCGACGTGGCCCCGGACCCGACCCTGGCCTGCGCCATGGAGGGCGTGAAGCAGATCCGCTCCTTCCAGCCCGACGCCATCATCGCCCTGGGCGGCGGCTCTCCCATGGACGCCGCCAAGATCATGTGGGTGCTCTACGAGCATCCGGACGCGGACTTCCAGGCCATGAGCATGGACTTCATGGACATCCGCAAGCGCATCTACAAGTTCCCCAAAATGGGCGAAAAGGCCATGATGGTGGCCATCCCCACCTCCTCCGGCACCGGCTCCGAGGTGACCCCCTTCGCCATCATCACCGATGAGAAGACCGGCACCAAGTGGCCCCTGGCCGACTACGAGCTGCTGCCCACCATGGCCATTGTGGACGTGGACAACATGATGAACCAGCCCAAGGGCCTCACCAGCGCCTCCGGTATCGACGCCATGACCCACGCCATTGAGGCGTATGTGTCCATCATGGCCTCTCCCTTCACCGACGGCATGGCGCTGGAAGCCATCAAGCTGGTGTTCAAATACCTGCCCTCCGCCTACGAGAACGGCGCCAACGACCCCTACGCCCGCGAGAAGATGGCCGAGGCCAGCTGCATCGCCGGCATGGCCTTTGCCAACGCCTTCCTGGGCCTCAACCACTCCATGGCCCACAAGCTGGGCGCATACCATCACCTGCCCCACGGCATTGCCAACGCGGTCATCCTCACCGACGTCATCCGCTACAACGCCGCTGAGGTCCCCACCAAGATGGGCACCTTCTCCCAGTACCAGTACCCCCACGCCAAGGCCCGTTATGCCGAAATCGCCCGCGCCTGCGGCTTTGCCGGCAATAACGACGACGAGCTGCTGGAGAGCCTGATTCAGAAGCTGGAAGAGCTCAAGGGCATTATCGGCATCAAGAAGACCATTAAGGACTACGGCGTCACCGAGGAGGCCTTCAAGGCCACTCTGGACGAGATGGTGGAGAACGCCTTTAACGACCAGTGCACAGGCGCCAACCCCCGTTACCCGCTGATGAGCGAGATCAAAGAAATCTACCTCAAGTGCTACAACGGCAAATAAGAAGGAGGAGTATCAGTTATGAATCTGGAAAATGCAAGAGTGATCGCGGCGCGTACCTCCAAGACCCTTTACCGGGAGGACAACAAGGTCATCAAGGTTTTTGACGAGGACTACTCCAAGGCCGACATCCTCAACGAGGCCCTGAACATCGCCCGGGTAGAAGAGACCGGCGTCTCCATGCCCCATGTGCAGGGGGTCGAGATGGTAGAGGGCAAGTGGGCCATTGTCACCGATTATATCGAGGGCAAAACCATGGCGCAGCTGATGAAGGAGAATCCGGAGAAAAAGCAGGAGTACCTGGAGCGTCTGGTGGACATTCAGATGGAGCTGCACAGCAAAACCTGCCCCATGCTGAACCTGCACCACGACAAAATGCGCCGGAAGATCGCCCAGACCGGCCTGGACGCCACCACCCGCTATGAGCTGGACGCCCGCCTGGACAGCCTGCCCAAGCACCGCAAGCTGTGCCACGGAGACTTCAACCCCTCCAACGTCATCATCAAGCCCGACGGCGGCTATGCTGTGCTGGACTGGGCCCACGCCACCCAGGGCAACGCCAGTGCCGACGTGGCCCGCACCTATCTGCTGTTCTGGCTGGATGGGGACATGGACGGTGCGGAGAAGTATCTGGACATCTTCTGCAAAAAGTCCGACACAGCCAAGCAGTATGTGCAGAAGTGGCTGCCCATCGTAGCCGCCAGCCAGTCCGTCAAGGGCAAGCCCGAGGAGAAGGAGTTCCTCATGGGCTGGGTCAACGTGGTGGAGTACGAATAATCCCCCCAGAACTGGCCCGCACCGGAGCCGCAGAGACAGACGGCAGTTACACGCCATCTGTCCTGACACGGCCCCGCCATCGCCACGGCAATCGCATGTAATCCTGTGGCCGCAGCAGCACCCTGTTGCCAGAGAATAATCTATCTGACTACCCAACTGCGGCAATAGAATATGTCAGTCTGAAATCGCGGTGGTAAGCCAACTGCTACACGCAGCATTTTGTTCTTGCGACACGCCTGCCGGCGCCCCAAAGGCGCTGCCCCTCCTGCCACAATAGCATTAACTTGATATGCAAAATTTGTCAAACGCTAATGCGGTAGGAGCAAAATCTCAACCCCTGGGTAGCATCCTTATATGGGCCATTCGGCAGACACAGACGCGGCAGGAGCAAAACCACTGCCCCGGCAGAACCTTGTTGCGGAACAAGGAGGACCAAGCTATCTGACTATCAAATAGCTTCCCACTAAAATTGCCACGGCAATCGAATGTGTAAGCCTGCGACCGCAGTAATAAGCTGTTACGCGCAGTGTCCTTGTCTTGCGACACGCCTGCCGATGCCTCAAGGGTACTACCCCTACTGCCACAATAGCATAGTCCTGCTATGTGGAATTCGTCAGACGCTAACGCGGCAGGGCAAACCACTGCCACGGCAGTACCCCTGTGGTAGAACAATAAAGATTAACCTGCCTTAATATCGAATAGCTTTCCATTATATTCATATTCAAACACCGCTGTCACAGGGCTGTGACAAAACCAAAGTCTGCTGTCAGGCAGACAGAACCCGAAGGGAGGGAGGAGCTGTAGACTGAGCTCCTCCCTCCCTGATTTTTATGTATATGACGCATAAAAATACACCGGCAACTATTATGCAGAAAAATAACGAAAAACCGTCCCAAAATAAGGCGAAAACATCAAAAAACCTGCCTTGGATTGAGGAAAAACAGCCCCATTTCCGTCCCGTTTTGACCGCAATCCCATAAATGCATAATTATAACACGAGGGAAAATTCTATGAAAGCAAATTATTTTACAGGCAGCGGAGCCTTTGCGCTCCGTGAAACAGACCTGCCAGTCCCCGGCCCCGGGGAGGTTGTCATCAAAAATATGGCCTGTGGTGTCTGCGGCACCGATGTGCACATTGCAAACGGAGAGCCCGGCTCAGCAGACGTAACCCCGCCGGTGGTGCTGGGCCACGAGTATGCCGGCGAGGTCACAGCCATAGGAGAGGGTGTTACCCAACTGCATATAGGGGATAAAGTCACAGTTGACCCCAATATCTACTGTGGCTGTTGCGAATATTGCCGCAACGGCAAAAAGCAGCTGTGCCCCTCCATGCAGGCGGTAGGCGTTACCCGTAACGGTGGCTTTGCCCAGTACAGCCTGGTGCCAGCCGCCCAGGCCTTCCTGCTGGCCCCCCACGTCTCTTATGAGGCCGGGGCCATGGCAGAGCCGGTGGCCTGCTGTCTCCACGGCATCGACTTGGCGGGCATTCAGCCAGGGCAGCGGGTGTGCGTGGTGGGCGGCGGCGCTATTGGGCTCATTATGCTGCAGCTGGCCAAGCTCTCCGGCGCGGCTGCGCTTATGCTCAGCGAGCCGGACCCGGCCCGCCGGGAGGCCGCTCTGGCGCTGGGCGCAGACCTGGCGCTGGACCCCCGGGACAGGGAGGCCTATGGGGAGCAGGCGGGCTGCGCCGATGTGGTTATCGAGTGCGTGGGCAACAACCCGGCGGTGGAGAGCGCTTTCCATTTTGCGGACAAGGGGGCCACGGTGGTACTGTTCAGTGTGCCCAAGCCTGACGCAGAATACCTGCTGCATTTGTTTGATGTGTACAAAAAGGAGTTGACCATCAAGGGCTCCTTCGTCAACCCAGATACCCACGCCCGGGCAGTGGCCTTAATCAACGCCGGTAAGCTGGACTTTGGCCCCATCATTACTCACCGCTATCCCTTGGCAGAGCTGTCTGAGGCTGTTAAAATGCAGAGCGCCCCCGCGTCTATCAAGGTGCTGGTGCTCCCCCAGGCATAGGCTATGCGGTTCAAACGCGCAGGTAAGGTTATGTCGGTAGACCTTCACGGCATGTATGAGGCGGACGCCCGGGAGCTGCTGCTTGGCTGGCTGAGCCACGCTCCTGCCGGAGTGGAGGAGCTGCGGGTGATTCACGGCTCTAACCAGGGGACGGTGCTGCGTGACATGGTTCGGGAGGACCTGGACCACCCCAAAATCAAGGCCAAACTGCCCACCCTGAACCCTGGAGAGACCCGGCTGCTCCTGAAGAAATAAAGGCAACTTGCGCAGTCAGAATTTTCGTCAAAGTGTATAGATTGAGTGCGGCCAATCTATTGATTGGCAAACGAATGCTGTGCACTATGGCGGAAAATATGCAAGCAAATTGTGTGCAAAGCCTGCAGGGCGGTTTTTGTGCGGTGTTGTCTAAATGATAGGCGAAGCAAAGAACCGCCGTATACCACGGCGGTTCTTGTTGGTTGACGCGCTCTCTGTCTCGGCCAGGGGCATCAACGATTTTTCAACGGGGTAGACGGCGTCAATCCGCCTGCCGGCGTTGATAGAAACACGCCCCCTAAAGGGGAGGAGGGGACTCCGGCTCTTGGGGGAGGTAGAGGTTGGTCACCTCTATGCCGGACTTTTTGGCGTAGTTTACGGTATACAGGGTGCCGCCCCGCTTTGCGTCCGGCTTCATCCAGCAGAGGCAGTGGCCGCTGTGGTCCACCAGATAGCGGTCCCGCTGGAACATGCAGCTTTTTGAGTAGGACTCGCTGAGACAAACCGCCTGGTCCGCCTGCTGTAGAATGGCCCGGTAGGCGTTCTGATCCCGCAGGGGCCAGTTCTTTTCCTGGCCCTTGCAGGGCAGGGCCAGGGTCAGGCGGATGTGGGGCACATAGCTCTGCCGCAGATGCAGCACAGCCCGGGCGGCCAGGGTGTCAAAGCCCAGCGCGCCGCCGGTGAGAAAGCAGTCCACCCCTTCCCGCCAGAGCTTCAGAATTTCGATGCAGAGCAGCCGGTGCACCCAGAGATGGTCCTTTTCCGGTATCCTTCGGTGCCCGGTAAAGCAGCAGGTCCTTTCTCGCTGTAAATCCATAACTGCCCATCCCTTTAGCTTTGATCGTCCATGCCACATGGGGCTTCTCTGTCTGCATTGTACCACAAACAGAGGCTTCTGTCAAAGCCTAACCCCATAGTCTCACTGTCAGCACCGAGAGGACCACAGCCGTCATGTCGCCCAACAGGGCGGCGGGTATGGTGTACCGCAGCTTTTTGGCCTGACAGGCTCCAAAGTACACGGTGACCGCATAAAAGGTGGTCTCGGTGGAGGAGGCCAGCACAGAGGCGATTTTGCCGGTGGGACTGTCCGGGCCAAAGCGTTGCAGCAGGGAGAGGGTGTAGGCGGAGGAGCCGCTGCCGGAGATGGGCCGCAGCACCGCCAGGGGCGCCAGCTCCGGGGAGACCCCCACTGCCTGGGTCAGGGGCTCCGCCAGGGTGCAGAGCAGGTCCAGCAGCCCAGAGGCCCGCACCATAGTGACTGCCATAATCAGCCCGATAAGGGTGGGGAGCAGATTCATGGAGGTGGTCAGCCCCTCTTTGGCCCCGGCGAGAAAGCTGTCGAACACGTCGACCCCCTTGAAAAAGCCGAACAGGACAATGAGTCCTACAATCACCGGCAGAGCTGCCGCGCCTACCTGTTCCATGGACCCACCTCGTCAAAATATTTCTTTTCAAGAATTTTACAGGCCAGCACCACCACCACCAGGGAGCCCAGGGAGCTGACCCAGATTTCTGGCAGAATGCCAAAGGGGGAGACGCTGCCGCAGGAGGCCCGCATAGCCGCCATATTGATGGGCAGCAGCTGCAAAGAGGCGGTGTTGATGGCCACGAACAGGATCATCCCCCGGGTGGGCAGAGAGCCGGGGGCGCGCTCCGCCATGGCTTTCATGGCGGAGAGGCCCAGGGGGGTGGCGGCATTGCCTAGGCCCAGCAGATTGGCGGAGAGGTTCATGCAGATTTTACCCTTGAGCTCCGGTGCGTCCTTGTAGTCGGGAAAAAGCCGGTCGATGATGGGGGAGAAGCCTTTGGCCAGCAGCTGGGTCAGGCCGCTGTCTTCGGCGATTCTCAGAAAGCCCAGCCAGGCGCACATGCTGCCCAGCAGGGAGAGGGACAGCTCCACCGCGTCGCCGGCCCCCTCCATCACCCCGGAGGAGAGCTGAGACAGCCTGCCGTTGGCCCCGGCGCAGAGAACGCTCAGGGCAATCATGCCGAACCAGATGACGTTGATCATAGGGGACGCCGCCTTTCACAAAAGAGTTGACTTTATCGGGAAAAGAGTTTATCATAAGCGGTAGACGACTTGATCAAAAAATGGAGGAGAGAGAGCATGTTTGGAGAAAAAATATTGGACTACTGGGACGATATTGTCAGCGACCTGGGGAAGCTGGTAGCGGTTCCGTCGGTGGCAGTGCCCTCTGAGGGGCCCCACCCCTTTGGGGACCAGTGCGCCAAGGCCATTGACACAGTGGTGGAGATGGCCCAGGGCTATGGCCTCACGGCCAAAAATGTAGACTACTACGCCGCACACGCAGAGTATGGAGAGGGGGAGGGCAATGCGGTGGTTATGGCCCACCTGGACGTGGTGCCTGCCGGAGAGGGCTGGAGCACCGACCCCTTCGCCCTGACAATCCGGGACGGCAAGGCCATTGGCCGGGGCGTGGCGGACGACAAGGGGGCTGCTGTGGTGGCACTCCACTGCCTGCGGGCCCTGAAGGACGCGGGAGTTCAGGGGAAGCGCAAGCTGCGGGTGATTTTTGGCTCGGCGGAGGAGATTGGCATGGCGGACATGCCCTACTATTTCTCCAAGGAGCAGCACCCGGACATGGGCTTTACTCCGGACTCCGGCTATGGCATCTGCCACTGCGAGAAGGGGATTCTGGACCTGAGCATTCAGTCGGAAAATGATTCGCCTCTGATTCGTACCTTCTCGGCGGGGACGGTGGCTAATGCGGTCCCTGCTAAGGCAGAGTGCACGGTGGTGTGTACCCAGGAGGAGTATCAGCGTCTGGTTGCAGCGGCGGAACGGAGTGAAATCTCCTTTACGGTCACCCGCACGGAGGACGGGGCCAGGCTGCTGGCCAAGGGCAAGGCCGCCCATGCCGCAGCCCCGGAGCACGGCAAAAACGCCGCCGCATACACGGTAGAGCTGCTGGCAGAGGTCTTTGGGGTGGAGCGTTTGGGCAGCTTCTTCCAGTTCATTCATGAGAAGATCGGGCTGTGCACGGACGGCAGTCAGGTGGGCGTGGCAATTTCTGACGAGCCCAGTGGGCCCTTGACCTTTAACCTGGGACTGGTCAGCGCCAATGCCCAGGGCTGCAGCCTGACGGTGGACATTCGCTACCCTGCCACCAAGGACGGGGCATGGGTGTCGGAGACCATTGAGGCCGCGGCCAAGGAGGCCGGTCTGGGCTACCGTCTGCTGTCAGACGCCAAGCCGCTCTATCTGCCCAAGGAGAGCCCGCTGGTGACCTTGCTCTCGGAGGCCTACCGGGAGGTGGCTGGTGAGGACTGTCAGATTTATTCCATGGGCGGGGGCACCTATGCCCGGCAGATGTTTGGCAAGGGCGTGGGCTTTGGGCCCGGCTTCCCGGACGACGAGCCCTGTCATGAGCATGACGTGAACGAGCAGATCGACCTGCGCCGCTTCCGGCTTCATGCCCAGATCTGTCTGGAGGCCATGTACCGGATGCTGACGGCGGACTGAGCTGTAGTCAGCGCATTTTAAGGGGGCTGTACGTTTACCCTATCTATACGAATGCCCGCCCTGACATATGCGGTGAAAATGAAAAGCCCGGCAGCTGGATTGGCTGCCGGGCTTTTGCTTTGTCTATATGTAGTAGGGATTTGGCTTGAAGAGCAGGCAGAGGAAGTCGATAATAACGCCAATGCCAAACAGGCCGAGGGTGAAAAGATAGATGACCCCAACCACAGCCTTGCCCTCGTAAAATTTGTGGGCCCCAATGGCGCCCAGAAAGATGCACAGCAGCAGGGCGGCCCATTTGCTTCTGGCCCGGGCTGGGGAGCCGGCGGCGTTTATGTTGGTGTTTGTGTTGGTATTTGTATTGGTGTTTGTGTTGTTGATTACCACCTGGGGCGCGGCCTGCTCAATCTGCCCCACCTGCCGGCCGCAGAGGGTGCAGATCACCGCGTCTGCCGGCAGCTGACCCCCGCAGTGCTGGCAGAACTTTGTGGGCATGGGAGCAGGGGCTGGCTGAAGCTGGGGCTGTTCTTGTGGGGCTTGTTCCATATCCATTGCATTTCCTTCTTGCGCTTTTTGTATACCTCAGTATACCGCGAAGCAGGTGATTTGTCAAATTGAATTATCTTTTTATGATAATTTATTATCTTTCAAAGAAAGATATAATTGACAAGGGAGGCGTTGCTATGGTGATTCAAGCGGACGAACGGATCAAGGAGCTGAGGCTCAACAGGGGTCTGACGCAGACGGAGCTGGCAAAAATCATGTCGGTTACCCGGTCCAGCGTAAATGCCTGGGAGCTGGGGATATCGGTGCCCACAGCCGCCAAGCTGGTGGAGCTGTCGCTGTTTTTTCATGTGTCAACAGACTATTTGCTGGGCTTGGAGGCCAAGGAGGGCATCTCGCTGGACGGCTTGGATGAGGAGCAAAGAGAGATCATCTATAGCCTGCTTACCTATTTTGAGAAGCGCAGATGGAGTCAGCCCGGCCCCGAAGCATAAAAAAAGCCGTCCCCTATCTGGGGGCGGCTTTTTTTATTGCTGATTTTTTATCGGTTTGCCCGCATGATTTGCCGGGTGCGTTCCAGGTAGGGAATGGTCTCGTTATAGTGGCGGCTGACCACGCAGGTAAACAGAATGTCAATCATGGTCATCTGGGCGATTCTTGAGCTCATGGCTCCGCTGCGAATGGCCATTTCTGGGGCGCTGAGGCCAAAATGTACGTCTGCCAGGGCCTCGAGAGAGACCTTGCCGAAACGGGTGATGGCGATGATAAACGCGCCGTTGCGTCTGGCTAGCTCAGCAGCCTCCAGCACCTCCCGGGTCTCGCCGGACCAGGAGAGGGCAATGACCACGTCCGAGGGAGTGAGGGTGGAGGCGGAGGAGAGCTGTAGATGAGGGTCTGAGTAGGCTGTGACCCGCTTGTTGATGCGCATCAGCTTCTGTTGGGCGTCCTGGGCCACCAGATTGGAGGCGGCAATAGCGTACAGGTCCACCCGCTGGGCATGAAACAGCTTGTCCGCGGCCAGCTCCACCTGCTCGGGCTCCACCAGAGAGAAGGTGTCCTCAATGGCCTGAATGTTGTGGTGACAGACCTTGCGGATAACATTGCCTGCTTTCTCTCCGGCCAGAATGTCGCTGACCCCGGCGCGGTGAACATTGACCCGCTGGGCAACCGCCAGCTCGCTGACCAGTTGGATGGAAAAATCCCGGTAGCCCTTGTAGCCCAGCTTTTTGCAAAAACGGACCACCGCCGCCTGACTGGACCCGGAGCGGCCGGCCAGCTCCTCGACAGAGAGGCCCACCATGTTGTCCAGATTTTGTGAGACATACCTTGCCACCTTTCGCTCGGAAACGGGAAGGTCTTCCAGCATTTGGTTCACTTTTAAAACGACTCCTGCCACAATTCAGCACCTGCCTCTGAAAATTTGCTCCCCGCAGCAGCCGTTTTCTCTGCTCCTCCAGGGCAGGGCCCTGGCGTCCGGCGCGGGGTTGGAGAGCGATCTTTGCTTCTCTATTATACTCCAATGAGAATCAAAAATCTAGTGTTTATTCTTTCAAAATCGAAAAAATCTCTTAAAAAATCACAGTTTCCTGGCGTTGCTGCGGACCCTGGGCTGGCCGAAGCCAGGGCTTCCGCTTCCACGGTTGGGACTGCCTGTCGTGCGGTCCAGGGGCCTTGCGGCGCGTTTTATGGGGCGGACGAAGCCAGTGTAAAAAATCTACGCCGTTTGGTCCTGGAACTTCAATGGTATCCTGGCCGTGGCAGCTGGGGCGGTTATGGTCTGGGCGGACTGGGGAGCCCTCTCCCTCTCCGCAGTCTGCCAGATATTCCCATTTTCTATTATAGAATTAACAGGTCGGTTAGTCAAGAGTAATTTCGCATTTTCTAAATACAACTATACAAAAAATAACTTTACAGATTTGCACAAAATTGTATATAATTATACAGGAAAGGGTAAAAAATATTTTTAAATCTGGAGCGGATCGCCGAATTTTTCTTTTGTCTCATTATAGCATGTTGCGCGTAAAAAATCAAGAGGGGATTTGTGAAAATAAATAAATAGATTTGTTATATTGCTGATAATAATATGTTATTTGACGGATTTGTTTCATGGGAAGAAAAAGCGAACAAAAAAAGTCTGTTCCCATCCAAATCGGAGAGGAACAGACAATAATGGGTATCTGTTGACGGAGAGGGATTTTGCGCTGTCAGCCCGATGCCCAGGCAGGGGCCAGCCAGGAAAAGCCGGGGAGGTTCCGCAGCAGGGTGAACAAACCGGCTAGAATCAGCACTGCGCACAGCGCCGGCAGAAAGCCACGCATCCGGAAGAGCGGCTTTTTCCCCTGGATATACCGGAGGGCCTCCCACCCGAGATACACCGCGGTTGAGGGCAGGACCAGCAGCATAAACAGGTTTTCTGCCGCTGCGCCGGCCAGGTCACCCCGCAAAAGGGCCAGGGTCATGTGCTGGACCCCGCAGCCGGCACAATAGAAGCCTGTGTATTTCAGAATCAGGCAGTCTGGCCGAAGGAGAAGCAGCCCGGCCCCGCTGAGAGCTACGGCCAGAAGCAGCCCGGCGGCTTTGGCGATCCGGGCTTTCACTTGCGGATGTAGGCCAGGCCGCAGGCGCCGGGACCGGTGTGGGTGCCCACAATGCTGCCAATGTCCAGCTTATGTACCTCGCGCTTTTTCAGGTGGGCGCTCATGTACTCCATGAAGTCGTCGCGGGTTTTGGGGACAGCGGCATGGCCGACGGTGATAGAGAAGTCGGCGGAGATGGGCTCCTTTTCCACCATATTCTGAATGAACTTAAAGGCAGCTTTTTTGCCCCGGGCCTTTCCCACCACCTCTACCAGGCCGTTTTCCAGGGTGATGATGGGGCAGATGCCCAGAATGCTGGCCACCAGGGCGCTGGTGGCAGACAGCCGCCCGCCCATTTTCAGGTATTTCAGGTCGTCGATCAACGCCCAGAGCCGCACCCGGGGCACCAGATTCTCTACCTCCTGGGCGAGCTCCGGGGCGGAGAGGCCGCGGTCTCGCATTTTGACGGCTTCTTCTACCAGAAGGCCCAGGGCAAAGGTGACGTTCAGGGTGTCGGGCAGGTAAATATTGTCGGCGCCCAGGAGGTTTTTGGCTACCCGGGCCGACTGCAGCGTGCCGCTCATCATGGAGGAGATGAACAGGCAGACCACCTGATCGCCGCTTTTCTGGTACTCGGCAAATTTCCGCTCGAAAAAGGCGGGGGTGATTTGGGCGGTTTTGGGCAGCTCGGAGGCTGCGGCCAGCTTCTCATAAAACTGTTCGTTGCTGATATCGGTGTGGGCCCGGTAGCTCTCCTCGCCGAAGTTTACGGTAATGGGCAGCATTTCAACGCCCAGCTCCTGGCATTGAGCAGGGGAGAGGTCGCAGGAGCTGTCGGTCAGAATTTTTACCATGGTATTCACATGCCTTTCGGGGAATTCTTTGCAGACGCAATTATTATACACGGTCCGGCTGTTGGGGTCAACCACAAAAGATGTTTTTTAAGAAAAAAGGAGAGGGCCGGGAGACCGGTCCTCTCCTGATGGCGGTTTTGCGCCAGAGCAGACTTTAGGAATCCTGCAGGGAAGCGGTAAAGCTGGTGAAGCCGATATCAGACAGCTGGAAGCCGATTTTTTCCAGCTGAACCCCCCAGG
Organism: Acutalibacter sp.; assembly: GCF_056800975.1. NCBI lineage: Bacteria > Bacillati > Bacillota > Clostridia > Eubacteriales > Acutalibacteraceae > Acutalibacter > Acutalibacter sp. The sequence continues at coordinate 8,902 of NZ_JBQISV010000022.1, read as the reverse complement.
AAGCCACGCTGAGCAGGGTGGTATAGTTTGCAAGCTTGTTGGCTTCGGACAAAGAAATATTATCAGGACCGCTCAGCTTCTGGAAATTGAGGACGGTGTTTTTGGTGTAGGTGGCGGGATTCAGAGTGGTGCCCATCTCAAGCTCAAGGCCTTTATCGTCCTCATAAGAGAAGAAGGTAAAGCTGTCGAAGGCATGGTTGGCAAGGCTGTACTCCAACATGACGCAGGTGATGTAATTCTCGGAGGACTCAAACATACCGAAGAACCACAGAGCCTCCTCCTCCGGCTCGTAGCTGATATCCGTGTACATGGTGTTGCCACTGATTTCCTGCGTGCTGGAGATATACTTTTCACCGGCCTCGTCGGTTTTGCCGTTGGCGATGATATACTGGACCAGCTGCTTGTCCTTGCTGTCCCCGGGAGCGGGGGTAGGCGTGCCGGGGCCGGGGTCAGGGCTGGGGTTGGGGTCCTCTACCGCGCCGGACTCGATGAGGGCGTCCAGCAGGGTTTTTGTGCTGTTCTTCATTTTGGCGTTGAGGGCGTTGTTGGAGACAATGGCCACATCCCCCCGGGTGAAGCGGCTGCTGGCGGTGTAGCGGCCCCCGGTGATGCCCAGCTTGTCGGAGAGGGCAAAGGGGTTGCGCCAGGTGAAGTCCTTGCCACTGCCCTGCTCATAGCCCAGGGCAGTGAGCACAAAGGTGAGGTATTGGGAGGCGGTGAGGGGCTGGCCGTGGCCGAACTTGGTGGGGGACGCGCCGGCGGTGAGCTTGTTGGTGTAGGCGTAGCCTACCGCGGGCTTGGCCCAGGCGGGCACATCGGTGAAGGGGGTATACCAGGTGCCGCTTTTTGCCTCTTCAGACTTACCCAGCAGGGCCACCAGCATGGTGATGCCCTGGCTGCGGTCCGGCATGTTGTCCAGGCTGAAAATAGGGGAGCCGTCCGGCTGGGCGCCGGTGCCGGCGAACAGGCCCAGTTCGTAGAGATGGTTGGCGGCGTTGTTGGCCTCGGTGGTGGCCGCAAGGCTGACCGGCGCCATGGAGAGCACCAGCAGAACAGCCAGCAGAACAGATAATACTTTTTTCATTCTATTCGCAACCTCCTGTCGAATTGACTGAAAATATTATACACCTGGACAGAAAAAAGGTCAATAGCTTTTGAAAGATATTGAGAAAATATTGGGGGATTTTGGCATGTGTGGGAGCCGGAGGCGGCGGTAAAAGAAAAAGGGCGGCGCAGCTTGAGCCGCTGGCCGTCCTTTTTTATATTGCTTATTCCTCGGTTTTGCCGCCGTTGAAGTAGGCGTCAAACATGCCGTTCACCGCGTCAAGGGTCTGCCCGGCGATTTCAGGCAGGTCGCCGCCCCAGGCCTTGCCCGCGGCCTCATAGCCCTTCTTTACGGCCTCCTGCATCTCCTTCATCTTCTCCGGGTCGTCGCCGGCCAGGGCCTGAGCCATTTTGAAGATGCGCTCGGAGGTCTGCTTGACCCCCCAGTAGCCGTCCTCAGAGATGGCCTCCTGGGCGGCCTGCTTGGTCTCCAGGTCCACGGTCAGGTTGCCGGAGGCGAACATCTGCCAGAAGCTGTCGTCCTGCGCGGACTTGACGGTCATGCCCTGCTTCTGGAAGGTCTGGGTCATCATGTTGATGAACCGGTTCATCTGGTTGTCCAGATCGTCCTTCAGGCTTTTGACCAGGGCGGCGCGCTCCTCCTTGCTCATTTTGTTGACGCTTTTGGCGTCGTCGCTGAGCTCTACGCTGTCGGGAGCCTGCTCGGGCTTGCCCTGGGCGGCGCCGGCCTCAGCGGCCTTTTTGGCGCTCTCCTGGTCAGGGGAAGCGGCGGCAGTTTTCGCGGTTTGGGCATAGCCGGAAACGGCCTGATAACGGTTGACACTGGAATTGAACTCGATTGCCATGGAAATGAACCTCCTTGTTTCTCATCAGTCTCTAACTAATATATCGGATGAAATCACAAAAAAGTTACCCCTTTTTCCATTATTTCCCCGCCGCTACCGGAACATAGAGCCAGCAGCCGTTGATATTGCCGTCTGACTGGTGGCGGTAATACTCCACAATGGGCAGGCTGCTGTCCGGGCAATGGAAGCCAAGCCTGGGGGCCAGGGTTTCGCTGACCCACTGATAGGGGGGCACGCCTCCCTGCCAGGGCTCCTCCTCCATGGCCCGGGCGGTCTCCTCGGTAACAGGCACCCGCATGTATTGCCCGGGGGGCAGCCAGATTTGGTCAAAGCCCTGGGGCTGGTCCCGGCTCTCTACCAGAAAACCGAAGAACACCCCGCTGGGCCGCTGGTTGGAGAGGTAATTGAAGCTCATGCATACGTCCCAGCCCTCCTCCGGCTGGTTGGGGGAGAGCTCCGCGTCTCCCAGGGCCATAAACTCCTCCATGAGCTTTTCAATATCCGGCTCGTTGACGTTGTCGGCCGCGTAACGCTGCTTGCCGCACCACAGGCTCTCCTCCCAGGCGACCAGGTCGGCCTGGGCCCCGTTTACGGTGTAGCTCTCCAACACGGTCTCATGCCGGTGCAGGGGCTCTTGCAGTGGGCTCATTTTGTGTACCTCCGGGTGCGCTGGTCGGCAATTACGCCCTGCCAGTTCATGCCAAAGCCGAAGTCGTAGCGGTGGCCCGCGCTGTCGGCGTAGGGCTCCATGTCAAAGGGCAGGTCCTCGCAGTGGCGCTCTACGGTCTCCATATTGGCGGGCATCTGCACAGGCAGCAGGCCGCTGGGCTCGGCCTTGCCGCTGACCAGGTCCAGAATGGCCTGGCTCTGCACGCCGAAGTCGATGAGAATGCTGTCGGCGCTGGCCTCGAACTCGGCGGGCACTGTGGGGTTGTGCATGCGCAGCACCACAACCACCGGCTTGCTCCCCATGGCCTTTTTCGTGTTCAGGACCAGGTCCAGGTCGTCCTGGTTGGCGGCAGCGGCGGTTTTGCCCTGGTAGCCGCGGTTGGGGCTGCTCTCCCGGAAGTCCCCCTGACCGATGCTCTCGGCCCGGGCAGCGGCAGCGGTGTAGGGCCGGTACTGCAGGGGGATGGGCACATAGCCGTTGCCGCCGGCCTCCCGGTCCTCCCGGGAGTAGCCGCCGTCGGACAGGGGGCTCTCAATAAACACCAGGGCGAAGTCCGCCTGGTCGGGAGTGTCGGCCCGGTCGTAGTACTTGCTGACCAGCCCGGCATCCACCGGGTCCAGGTCCTGGGCGGGCATGCCGGTGCGGAAGAAGGTCTTTCTGGGGCCGATGTGCCGGGTGGGGATGTAGACCTTTTTCCGGTCCCGCTGGGGGAGGGCGTTCTGGTTTTTCACCATGACCACAGATTGCAGCTGGGCCTGGTAGCCTGCCTGGCAGAAGGCCTCGCAGCCGGCCACCTGTACGCTCTGGGCAGGGTCCAGGTAGGGGTTCTCGAACAGGCCGCAGCGGAAGATGTTTTTGAGCAGCCGGACGGCGGACTGCTCCATCCGGGCCCGCATGGCCTCTTGGCCGTGGCGTTGGCAGCCCAGCTGGTAGGCCTCTAAAATGGGGGCGATGGCGGAGTTGCCCCCAAACTGGTCGACCCCGTTCTCAATAGCCAGCAGATGGCGTTGGGCCTCGGTCAGGTCCTCAACCCCGTAGCAGCGGCTGGAAAAGGAGTCGATCTCCGGGTTGGGGTCAGCGGTGATGCCCCAGTCGGTGCAGACTACCCCGTCGTAGCCGTATTTTTCCCGGAGCAGGTCGTGGATGATGTAGCGGCTGTAGGAGTTGCCCACATTTTTGCCGTCCTTTTCGTCCACGCCCCAGCTGACGGTGTAATAGGGCATAATGGCTGAGGCGGACCCGGTGGGGCCGTCCAGCTGGAAGACGCCCTCCAGGAAGGGCTTCAGGTGGGCGTCCAGGTTATTGCCCGGGTAGACGGCAAATTTGCCAAAGGGGTAGTGGGCGTCCCGGCCGGCCTCGCAGGGGCCGCCGCCGGGCCAGTGCTTGGCCATGGCGCACAGGCTGTCTCTGCCCCAGCCGTCGGGGGAGCCCTCTGTGGTCTGCAGGCTGTCGCAGTAGGCCTTGCCGAAGTCTGTGGTCAGCTGGGGATGGGGGCCAAAGGTGTCTTCCAGGCGCATCCAGCGGGGCTCGGTGCTCAGGTCCACCTGGGGGAACAGGGCTGTGGTGATGCCCATGGCCCGGCACTCCTTGGAGACCGCGTCGCCAAAGGCCCGGCAGGTCTCGGGGGAGAAGGTGGCGGCCATGCCCAGGCCCTCGGGCCATTTGGACACGTCTCCGGCCCCGGATTTATACTCGGCCCCGGCCTGGCTGGACCCGTGCCGGGGGTCGCTGGAAATGTTTACCGGGATGCCCCAGGGGAGGCTTTCGGCGTAGCTTTGCAGCTGGTTGCTCCACCTGGCGGCGGTTTCGGCGTTTTCCAGGCCTGCCGCCAACACATGGCGCACATGGTCCTTGTCCACAAAATGCTTCTGCTGGTCTGTGAGGGCCCAATGCTCCTGGCCGCTCTCCGCCAGGGTCTTGCCGTGATAGGTGCCGGGGAAGGGGCCGTGGGGCTGCGCGGGAACCATCTGGTGGGGGGAGTAGAGCATCAGCCCGGCAATCTCCTCCACAGTGAGCCGCCCGGCCAGGTCTTTGGCACGCTGGTCAATGGGCAGACGCCAGTCCTCGTAGGGGAGCAGCTCCCCGGTTTTGGCCAGGTCCTTGAAGTACAGGCCGTCCTGCTGGATGATGTTGGCCCCGGCAGCGCCGATATCCGGCCCGTTGGGGTTTTTGTAGATTTTGATTTCGTTGTTTTCCACAGTCACAGATGCCTCCGTCCGGTTAAGATTGACTTACTCTCTTCTATTATACTGGACATGCTGGGCAGTGTCAACACAAAACAGGGGGGAGCTGGGGGAATTTCGTGGTATTTAATGATGGGGGCGGGAGAAGTCATTAACGATGAAAATAAATTTAAAAATTTGGCGGTTTACTTGGAAGAAGGGCTTGCTTAAGCAGCCGGGAGAGAGTATAATGGAACAAACCCATGAGAGGGGGAGCGGGGAAATGGAAGGGACAGACAAAAAGACGCTGCGGGCGGCAGGATGGGGTGTGGTCCGCTATGTGCTGGCCGCTTTGCGCTGGGCGGCGGTGGCTCTTTTGATTGGAAGCGTTTGCGGCCTGCTGGGGGCGGGCTTTCATGAGGCCATAGACTGGGCCACGGGCTTTCGCATGGCCAACGGATGGATTATGTGGTTTTTGCCGGCGGCGGGGCTTGCGACCCTGGCGCTGTATCAGCTGTGCCGGGTGAGCTTCAGCGCGGGCACCAACCTGATTATTCAGTCCGTTACCACCAACGAGCATATTCCGGCGCTGCTGGCCCCGCTGATTGTGGCGGGTACGCTGCTGTCCCACCTGTTTGGGGCCTCGGTGGGCCGGGAGGGGGCGGCGCTGCAGCTGGGGGGAAGCATTGGCCACAACCTGGGAGAGCTGCTGCGCTTTGACGGGGAGGATGTGCGCACCCTCTCTATGTGCGGCATGGCGGCGTGCTTTTCTGCCATGTTTGGCACGCCCATGGCAGCGGCGGCCTTTGTGCTGGAGGTGGTGACAGTGGGCAGCGTGCACTATGGGGCCTATCTGCCCTGTGTGCTGGCCTCTTATATGGCGTCCACTGTCAGCCGTTGGCTGGGGGTTAAGCCCATGCGCTTCTCTTTGGAGGGGGGCGTACCGCAGGCTCTGCCGGGCACCATTGCCCAGGTGGCCCTGCTGGCGGCGTTGTGCGCCGGGGTGGGCATTCTGCTCTGCGTGACCCTGCACCGGGCTGGGCATTGGTGGGCCAAGCTGGTGAAGAACTCCTATCTGCGAATTGCCGCGGGAGGGCTGATGATGGCCCTGCTGGTCAGCGTTTTTGGCTTGACGGACTTTGCGGGAGCCGGGGCTCACATGATTGAGCGGGCAGTGGCCGGAGAGGCCCCGGCCTGGGCTTTTTTGCTCAAGCTGGCCCTGACCGCCCTGTGCGTGGGGGCGGGCTACCGGGGAGGGGAGATTGTGCCTACTCTGTTCATTGGGGCTACCTTTGGCTGCGCGGCCGGCCCTCTGCTGGGGCTGGACCCGGGCTTTGGGGCGGCTGTGGGCATGGTGTCGCTGTTCTGCTCGGTGGTGAACTGCCCGGTGGCCACCATGTTTCTGGCGATTGAGATGTTCTCTACAGCCAGTCTGGGGCTGTTTGCTGTGGCTACTGCCATCTCCTTTGTGCTGTCGGGATATTTCGGGCTGTACAGCAGTCAGGTGATTATATTCTCCAAGGTCAAGCGGCAGACCCGGGAGGCCGAGGACAAGAGGAAGTGGTGAGGAGGCGGGGGTGTTTGGTTGCGCCTCCACAATCGTTTCAGCCTTGAGATTCAGCGCAAAGCGGAAGGGCCAGGCAAGGCGGGAGGGCTTTGAATGGGCTTGGTTTATGGAGAAGTGTCGCATTTTTAGAGTGGTAAAACGGTAGGAGAGGCGGCAGCTTGTGCGGCTTGCCGGTTGGTGAGAGGGGCTTGCTCTGTGTTTCGGGGGTGCTCCTTTTGCAGAGTTTCATGTAGGGTATATCGTCTGCATAACTCGCGGAAGGGCCGGGGCAGTGGGGGAACCTACAAGTCCTCTTAGACGTGAATCATAAGTAAAATGCAGGGGAGAGGACACGCCGTTCTGCGTGTGGGCGGCCCTTTCGCAGAGTTATAATGTAGGACTGGATATTGTCTGCCTACTCTGTGGAAGGATCGGGAGTCTGAGGGAGTCGGCAAGGCTCTTGGACATGAATCAAATAAAATGCGCGGTTGGACACGCCGCTGTGTCTCGGGAGTGTCCGTTTCGGAGAGCTTTTCGTGTTCCCCCCGCCCTACGGGCGGGGGGAACACAGATGATTATCTCTGCGGTTGGGACACTCCCCTGTGTCTCCCGAGCCTTGACTTTTTAGGCCGGGAGCAGTAGAATGAAGGGGACAGGCGCAGGTCTGTCTCCATGTTGTTTAGAAAGGATGAGTAGAATGAAGAAGGATAGCTGCCCGGTTTATTTCATCCCCAGGAGGGCGGATTTCTGACCCTCCTGTAACTATGGAGGTATTTCATGTCGCTTCACTGGATCGACTCAACTAAAATATCGTTTCACTGTATTCTTCTGATGGACCGCCGGCTGATTGGCCAGGTCTGCGGGCCCTGGTATGGGGCGGAGTATGACAGAAAGCTGGGGCTGGCTCTTGCCGGCAACCCTGCCGTGGCCTGGTACTGCAAGGAGAAGGCCCCGGAGACGGCAGCCTATGTGGACGCGCTGCTGGCCGGCGCGCCCCGGGACCTCCCGAGGGAGGAGGTGCGCGCTGCCGAGCGCTTTGTCCTGGACGAAATTGACTGGGCGGTGGTGTATGTGTACCCGGAGCTGATGGAGCGGAACTGCCCCTATATCTATGCCTGGGACAAGGCCAGGCTGTTTGAGCTGGCTGATTTTACCGGCAGGCTGGTGCTGGATGTGGGCGCGGGCGCCGGGCGGCTGGCCTTTGCGGCGGCGGAGCAGGCCCGGCATGTATATGCCAGCGAGCCGGTGGACCGGCTGCGGGAGTTCATGCGGGCTAAGATTCAGCGGGAGGGCGTTGGCAATGTCACGGTGCTGGACGGCATGTGCGAGTGTTTGCCCTATGAGGACAGCGTCTTTGATCTCGTTATGTCCGGCCATGTGTTGGGAGACGACTATGACAAGGAGCTGGCTGAGCTGGAACGGGTGGTGAAGCCCGGCGGGTGGATTCTGGACTGCCCGGGGGAGGACGACCGCTGGATGGAGCCCAAGCCCGAGATGCTCTCCCGGGGGTTTGCGTGTTTGCCCTATCTCAGCAAGACCGGGGGGAAGGTGTGCCGCTATCGGAAGCAGGTGAAAAAGTGAGAAAAGAGGCCTTCGCTGAAGCGGAGGCCTTTTGTTATTCAGAAAAATGTAAAGACAGTATGCGGCTTTTTGTAAGGGGAAGGGGGTAGAATGGCGTCAGAAAGAATGAGGGAGGCATTTGGTATGGGAAAAATGACGTCGCTGCTGCTGTCGGTGTTGATGGGGCTGATGGCCTGCGGCCAGAGCAACAGTCCGGACCTGTTTACCGTGCAGCTGTACTGCACCAGCCCGGAGGTGTATCGGATTGACTATGTGGCTTCGCTGGACGGGGAATATCTTTGCACCGGCGGCGTGGCTAACTTTGACAAAAAGCCCCTGAACAGCGACCCCTATGTGCTGGTCTACTTCTCTAAGGACGATTTGGAGGGGAAGGAAGAGGGGGAGATGTCTTTGGAGCTTCGGCTTTATGATGAGAAGGAGGACCGGGAGATTGCTGTGCTGGGACCGGTGGACATGGAGGCCCGGCTGGGGGAGAAGCGCTTTGTGGTGGTTGACTGGGACCAGGAGGCCGGATTTTCGGCGGAGCTGAGGGCATAACACAAGAGAGCAGGGGCGTTTCTTTGGAGGAAGGACCCGGAATGTAAAAAAAGACCTCTCCCAGAAGCTGGGGAGGTCTTTTTTGCGATATTACTTTTTGAAGCGGCTGCCTGTGTTGCAGTAAATGACGGCGAAGACGCTCAGGCCAAGCACCACTGCCAGGTAGACCCAGGTGAGCCATTCCAGGGCCAGAAGAAAGAGCCCGGCCCCAAAGAGCAGAGTAGTCAGCCCAATGACCAGCAGCAGTCTGCCGGTGAACCTTGCCAGGGCAGGGCCGTCCCATTGGGCTTTCTCCTGGGGGGGCATGGTGTTGTAGCCGGCAATGAGCCCGGTCCCCTTGCCCATGAGCAGGGGGATGGACAGCCCGATGAGGGACAGGGATATCAGAATAAAGATGATAAAACCGGTGAGTTCAGATGGAGTCATGGGTTTTTACCTCGCTGACCCTGGGGAGCGCGGCTTATTGGATGATGCTCTCCCCGGTCATTTCCTCAGG